>CAZXYL010000851.1:0-22931 GCA_964644915.1 uncultured Geminicoccaceae bacterium | reverse complement strand
TCGCGGATCGGGGGATAGCTGCCGGACGGACGCTCCGCCGGCTCCTCGGACCAGGTCATCGTGGTGATCGCGCCCCGGTGTGCTTCTCGGTTCCCACACGACAACGACCAGGCGCTGGAAAAAGTGCCCTGCCGGGGCCGTGGCCCCGATCTTCCATTAGATGGCACAGTTGTGAAGCGCTTCACAGGCCTCCACCTGCGCGCTGGTTAGGCTGGTCATGGGAGCAACACCAACCATTCCCCAGGAGGCTTCAGCATGGCCACCCAGACTGCTCGTTCCCGCGCGTCGAAGGCGCCCAAATCCGCCCCGGCGCGCTCCGGGCTCTCCGGACGATCCTGGTGGAGGACCACCCATTCGGCGGTGCGCTCGCAGCTCGCCGCCGCGACCGACCTGCCGACCTTCCTCGCCGGCGCCGGCGCGCTCACGCTCGCCGATCGCAAGCGGCTCGTGGACCAGGCGCTGGTGCTGCTCAACCACTTCTACGTCCATCTGCCGCTCAAGGAGGCGATGCACGGAGTGGCGCCGCTGCAGCGGCTGCGGCTGCTCCAGCACCGCCTGGACCACGCCGACGAGCCGAGCCTCGAGAGCGAGATCGCCTTCCACAGCGAGATGACCGAGATCTTCACCTCGGTCCGCGACCTGCACACCAACTATCTCCTGCCCGCCCCCTTCCTCGACATGGCCGCATTCCTGCCCTTCGACGTCGAGATGTGCGTCGAGAACGGGCGGCGCATCTACATCGTCGCGCACATCGTGCAGGGCTTCAGCCATCCCGCCTTCCGGGCCGGCGTCGAGATCACGCACTGGAGCGGCGTGCCGATCGAGCGCGCGGTCGAGATCTGTGCCGAGCGCCACGCCGGCAGCAACCGCGAGGCGCGGCGCGCCAACGGCGTCGCGGGACTCACGATCCGGCCACTGCGCCGCTCGCCGCCGCCGGACGAAAGCTGGGTCATGGTGGGCTATCGCACGCCGGACGGCCGGGAGCGCGAGCTGCGCGTCGACTGGCTGGTGGTGCCGCCGCTGCCGTCGGGCCAGGCTGCCGACCCGCTGGTCGCGACGGCGGCCGTTCAAGCCCTGGACATCGAGACCGATCTGGTCAACGGGATGCGCAAGATGCTGTTCGCGCCGCAGGTGGTCGAAGCGGAGGCCGAGCACGCGCACCTCGCCGGCCCGGCGCCGCTCCAGGGCCTGGACAGCACCATGCCCGGGATCTTCAGCGCCCGCGAGGTGCACACCGCGTCGGGCACCTTCGGCTACATCCGGATCTTCAGCTTCAATGTCGACGATCCCGACGCCTTCGTCGCCGAGTTCGTGCGGCTCGCGCGGCTCTTGCCGCAGAACGGGCTGATCGTCGACGTGCGCGACAACGGCGGCGGGCACATTCACGCCAGCGAGCGGCTGTTGCAGGTCCTGGCCCCGCGCCGGATCGAGCCCGAGCCCCTGCAGCTCGTCAACACGCCGCTGACGCTCGAGCTCTGCCGGCGCCACGCGCCCTCGCCGTTCAATGCGCTCGTGCCCGGCTTCGATCTCGACCTCGGCCCGTGGGTCGGCTCGATCGATCAATCGATCCAGACCGGCGCGATCTACTCGCGCGGCTTCCCGATCACGACCGCGGAGTCGGCGAACGCGATCGGCCAGCAGTATCACGGGCCGGTCGTGCTGATTACCAATGCCCGCTGCTACAGCGCCACCGACATCTTCGCGGCGGGCTTCCAGGACCACGAGATCGGCCCGATCCTCGGCACCGACGACAACACCGGCGCGGGCGGCGCCAACGTCTGGACGCACGGCCTGCTCTCGATCCTGTTCAGCGAGGCGGCGCCGCCGTTCGCCCCGGTGCCCGGCTCGCCCTTCCAGGATCTGCCCCACGGTGCGGACATGCGGGTCGCGTTCCGGCGCAATCTGCGGGTCGGCGAGCGGGCGGGCACGCCGCTCGAGGACCTGGGCGTGCAGCCCGACTTCCGCCACCACATGACGCGTGCCGATCTGCTCCACGGCAACGTCGATCTGATCGCCCGGGCGGGCGAGATCCTGGCCGGCCTGCCGGTGCGGGCGCTCGCGATCCAGGCCACCGCCAGTCCCGACGGCAGCCTCGCGGTCGAAGCCACGACCGGCGGGACCGACCGGCTGGACGTCTATCTCGACGGGCGGCCGCAGACCTCGCTCGATGTCGTCGACGGCGCCAACGCATTCACGCTGCCCTCGCCTGCGGGCAGCGCATCGGTCCTCCGGCTCGACGGCTTCGCGAGCGGCGAGCTCGTGGCGGCCCGCCGCCTGACGCTCTGAACCGCATACGTCCGGTCGCCCGCGACGGGCGGCCGGACCGCCGCCTGGAAGCGCACCTGTGCCGCGCGCTCGCACGGCCGCGGCGCCCGGCTGATTGGGGAGCGCGGGTGGCGCCGCCGCTCGTGGCCCCCACATAGGAAAGGTGGATGTGCGCGCGCTTGGTCCGACCGGGCGCCGGTCTGAACAACGGGAGGCCCTTGGCTGATCATCCGTTCCGCCCTCCGGGGGAGGACGCGACCCGGCGGGGCGCAGTACGGGACAGCCAACGCACCTCGGCCGTGCTGCGCGAATTCCTGGACAGCCTCTCGGCCGACCGGATCCTGATCGCCGACCTGATCTTCGCCCTCCAGGATCGCGCCTTCGGCGTCCTGATGCTGGTCCTCGCCCTGCCCAACCTCGCACCGGTCGCCGTGCCGGGCATGTCGGCGATCCTCGGCCTGCCGCTGATCCTGCTCGCCGGCCAGCTCGCCTGGGGCCGGCCGATCCCGTGGTTCCCGCACTGGCTGGCCCGGCGCACCTTCTCCCGCGCCGCGCTCGAGCGGGCGCTCGTCTGGACCCTGCCTGGACTCGAGCGGGTGGAGCGCTGGCTGCGCCCGCGACTGCTCCTGCTGACCGGGTGGGGCGGCGAGCGCTTCCTCGGCGCCGTCTGCGTCGTGCTCGCGATCCTCCTCTTCCTGCCGATCCCGTTTGGCAGCTGGCTCCCGGCGCTGGCCTTGTGCATCCTCGCTCTCGCGCTCGTGGAGAAGGACGGCATCGCCTGGCTCGCCGGCATGGTCGTCGGGCTTGCGAGCCTGATCGTCGCTTCCGCCGTGCTGATCGTGCTCATCGAAGCGGCGCTGAGCTTTCTGTCGCGGGCGATCGCCTGAGCCGCAGGCCCCGTCTGACATGCCGCCCGCCCCATCGTCACGGGAATCACGGGGCCGACATCCTGGGCCATCCGCCCGGAATGCCATCGCCCATTTCCAGGATTGTGTCCGCGCGCTAGCATTTCAGCGTGGTATTGCCCTCCGACAGCACCTTGCCGCCTTGCACGTCGCTCGAGTTGCACTGGAAGGTCGACCTCTTGACCTGAGTCTGCGCCTTGCCTTCGGTGGCGATGGCGCCGCCCATGCTGGCGGTATTGTTGCGGAACGTGGAGTCGGAGACCAGCGCCGGCGAGGCGCCGAAGCGCAGGCCACCGCCCATCGACACGCCCCCGCTGTTGGGCGTCACCGAGTTCCCGGTGAAGGTGGAATGCGTGACGGTGACCGCGTCCTTGGCATAGGCGTAAAGGTACGCGCCGCCCCCGGTCGCGAGCGCCTGATTGCCTTTGAAGGTGCTGCCGCAGACGAGGATCTCGCCGCCCGATCCGCCGTTGCCGCTGCCGGCGCTCGCGCCATCGGTCATGATGCCGCCGCCGCCCTGCCAGCCGCTGGAGCCCTGATTGCCGATGAAGGCCGAATCGACCACGCGCAGACCGGCGAGCAGGTTGTAGATGGCGCCACCACCGCCGCCGACGTTGTTCTCGAAGCGAGAACGGACCACGGTCAGCGCCCCTGCGCCGGCCTGGAAGATCGCGCCACCGAACCCCTGCGCACTCGTCCAATTGTCGGTGAAGGTGCTGTCGACCACGTACAGTCGGTTGCCGTAGGTTGTGTTGACCGCCCCACCCCCGTTGGGCGAACCGTTCCAGACGACGTCCTGGCGGCCGCGGGTGAGCGTGATCCTGTTCAAGGTCAACTGGCTGTCGTTGCGAATGATGCGCGTGCGATTCTGTCCGTCCAGGGTGACGGTACCGCCGCCATCGATCACGGTCGGGCTCGAGATCACGAGCTCGGCCCCGATCGGGATGCTGGCCGGCGACGGGCCGCAGGAGAAAGCGATGGTTCCGCCACCGGAGAGCGCGCCGCGCAGCGCGCTCTCCGTGCAGCTCGCGGGGGAGCCCCGGCCGACCGTCTTCTTCGGCGCGATCGCGTCGGGCACCGGGGGTATGACGCAGATCGACTCGCCCGGACCGGTATCCTTCCCGAGCTCCGCGAGCCGCGTCTTGCGCTGGTTCACCCAGGCTTCGCGGATGTTGCGCCACGCCTTCTGACCCTTGACCACGGTGAAGCAGCCGGGCAGATCACCGGGGTAGTCGCCGTTCCCGAGCCAGATCAGGGTATTCCTGCTGCAGTTCCCCGCGATGATCGAGAGGTCACGCGGGTTCAAGGCCGCTGCGGTCGCGACGACGTTTCTCTCGAAGTACACGCTGGCGGCCGAGGCGAGCACGTTGGGATTGAACAGACGACCTTTGGTCCTGACGTTTGGCCTATTGTTGATGCGAATGAGGCTGTTTCGTATTGTTAAAGTACTGCCGGCGGATTGACGCAGCCACTTGATCACACGAGCGCAGTTCTGCAGGAATACTTTGTTGACGAGGAGATCTCCACGATGATCCGCGACGATGCAGGTGTCTTTGATATTGGAGAACAGAATGTCCCCCAGTTTCAGATCGAATGTCTGCCTGCCGATCCATATGCCGTTCAAAGTGCCCGTGATGTCCAACAGATACAGCGCGGTCTCGTCCGTAGCATGCTCGGTGGCCACGGCCATGGCGGACGGCGCCGTCTGCGACGACGTGCCGGTGCCGACGATCTTGCCTCCGAGCCAACAGCTTTCCGTGCCATTGAAGGCGACGGTATAGCGCGCAACTCCGATGCCTTGGACGCGCTTGTGCGGGCGCCAGACCACGCCACGCGCGTCGACCAGGACGCTGTCGTAGGAGGCCGGAGGCGATGCTGAGCGAAACGACTCCTTCACGGATGCGCCGAGCAGCGAGGGCGTCGCCTTCTCCAGGCATTCCTGGAGTGACGGTGCCGCGAGCGCAGCCCCGGCGATCGCATCCACGGCCAAGACGGAGAAGGCTGCCGCGACCAGTCCCCAAGGCTGCATCGTGATCTCCCGGCGGATGAGCGCGCATGGGAGACCTTGACCGCCAATGGTTAAGGACCCGTTGAGGAACTGCGAACGACGGCTCACAGGTTTCCAGAAAATGATCGATGCACCTGCTCACCGACCGATCGGCCCGCCTTGCCGCGTCCACGACAATGATCCAATTTGATCTGGTCGCCGCGATCTGCGAACCAACTCGAAGCTGAAGCTCCGGGTCGCGTGCGCGCCGCCGGGCCGAGGCATCAGGGGCGGCGCGTCGGGCTGGAGCGAGCGCCGTCGTCGTTTGCACACCCATGTGAGGGAGGGGAATCCACCATGTTCATGCGCATCAACAAGCTACAGATCGACCTGCCGATGGCCGACAAGGCCGATCCGAACGCCGCCGCCGCGGTACAGGAGCTGCTCGGCGGCCGGTTCGGCGAGATGTCGACCCTGATGAACTACATGTACCAGTCGTTCAACTTCCGCCAGAAGCAGCAGCTCAAGCCGTTCTACGACCTGGTCGCGAGCATCGCGACCGAGGAGATCGGCCACATCGAGCTGGTCGCCGCGACCATCAACAACCTGCTCGACAAGGCCGCGGCCGAGGGCGATCCGGCGTCCAAGGCGACCATGGCCGAGATGGCCGGCCTGCGGAACAGCCATCATTTCATCGTCAACGGCCAGACCGCCCTTTGCGCCAACTCGATGGGCCAGCCCTGGCAGGGCGACTACGTGTTCAACTCGGGCAACCTGGTGCTCGACCTGTTGCACAACTTCTTCCTCGAGAACGGCGCCCGCACACACAAGCTGCGCGTCTACGAGATGACCGACCACCCGATCGCGCGCACCATGATCGGCTACCTGCTGGTCCGCGGCGGCGTGCACGCGGCGGCCTACGGCAAGGCGATCCAGCAGGTGACCGGCGTCGAGATGACCAAGCTGCTGCCGATTCCGAACATCGAGAACTCGAAATTCCCCGAGGCGCGAAAGTGGGAGGAGAACGGGTCGCACCGCCGGCTCTATCGCTGGAGCCACGACGACTACAAGGACATCGACAAGATCTGGAGCGGTACGGCGGACTGGGCCGACGGCGGCCCGCTCGAGGTGGTCGCGGGCACGCCCGAGGGCGGTCCGATCTCGAATCTCTCGCAGTCGACGCCGTCGATGGCGCCGGAGTACGAGCCGGGCGAGGTGCTCGAGATCGCCAAGCGGCTGATGCAGAAGATGTAGCCGCGGCGGCCCGTCCCTTTTCGGGGGCGGGCCGCTCGCGTCCGGGGCACGGGCGTCCGCGGTCCTGCCGGCCTCTCAGCGCGCGGTTTCGGCCGCCCGTGCGAGCGCCTTGCGGTGGGATGTCGCCGGGAAGAAGCGCTCCGAGATCACCTCCGCCGGCTGCGCCTCGCTGAAGTAATAGCCCTGGACCTCGTCGCAGCCTTCGCGCGCGAGGAACGCCAGCTGCTCCTCGGTTTCCACGCCCTCGGCGCAGGTGCGCAGGCGCAGGCTGTGGCCGAGGCCCACGACCGCGCGGATGATGGCATCGGCATCGCCGCCCTGCTGGACCGCGCTCACGAACGAGCGGTCGATCTTGAGCTTGTCGAACGGGAACTGCTGCAGGTAGTTCAGGCTCGAATAGCCGGTGCCGAAATCGTCCATGGCGATGCGCACGCCGAGCTCACGCAGCGCCCGCAGGACGCGCAGCGCGGTCTCGGTGTCGTAGAGCAGGACGCCCTCGGTGATCTCCAGCTCCAGCCGCCCCGGCGGGAGTCCGGTGTCGGCGAGGACGTGGCGCACGACGCCCACGAGATCGCGATGCCGGAACTGCACCGGCGACAGGTTGACCGACATCAACAGATCCGGCCACTGCACCGCCTGCGCGCAGGCCCGGCGCAGCACCCATTCGCCGAGCTGCAGGATCAGCCCGCTCTCTTCGGCCACCGGCACGAAGACCGTCGGCGGCACCTCGCCCCGGGCCGGATCGTGCCAGCGCAGGAGCGCCTCGACGCCTGTGAGCCGCCCGTCCGAGATCGAGATCTGTGGCTGATAGTGCACGTCGAGCTCGCCCCGGGAGAGCGCCCGCCGCAGATCCTGCTCGAGCGCCTTGCGCGCCTGCAGGCGGGCATTCATCTCGGGCTCGAAGAAGCGATAGGTGTTCCGGCCCTCTTCCTTGCAGCGGTAGAGCGCGATGTCGGCGTGCTGCAGGAGGCGCCCGGGCTCTTCGCCGTCGTGCGGCAGCAGTGCCACGCCGATGCTTGCGGTCACCACCACCTCGCTGCCGTCCAGATCCACCGGCTGGGCCAGGTGGCTGATGATGCGCCGGCACAGCGCCTCGACGTCCGCGATCCCGCCCGCGCCGATCTGAACCACCGCGAACTCGTCGCCCCCGAGCCGCGCCACCGTGTCGGACTCGCGCACGCAGTCCTTGAGCCGATCGGCGCAGCGGCGGATCAGCAGATCGCCGGCCGTGTGCCCGAGCAGGTCGTTGACGTCCTTGAACCGGTCGAGGTCGAGACACAGCACGGCCACCATCTCGCCCCGGCGGCGGGCCAGAGCGATCGCGTGTCGCAGGCGCTCGCACAGGCCGGTGCGGTTCGGCAGCCCGGTCAGATGATCGTGCAGCGCGAGATAGCGCACCTGGCTTTCCGCCTCCACCTCCCGCGTGACGTCCGTCGCCGTGCCGCGGAAGCCCCGCAGCGTGCCCGCTCCCGCGAGCATGGGCTTGCCGGCGAGCCGGACGATGCGCTCGCCGCCGCTCGTGCTGCCCTGCCGCGTCAGCAGGTTGCGGAACGGCTGCGCGCTACGCAGGCTATCGGCCAGCGAAACGGGCTCGTCGGCGCCGCCCGCGATCACGCTCAGCACGTCGTGGAGCGGGCGCCCGAGCACGTCGGCGGCATCCACCCCGGACACGGCGGAGAAGCGCTCCGAGAGAAAGCGCAGACGCCCCGCCCCATCCGTCTCCCAGATCCAGTCGGAACTCGCGTCGGCGACGTCGCGGAAGCGCGCCTCGCTCTCCTGCAAGGTGCGCGTCGCCCGCCGCAGGAGCACCACCGTCGCCAGCGCCACGCCGATCGTGCCGGCCAGCACCGGCAACAGCATCGATCGGAAGTAAGCCGCGCCCGGCCGGTGCGGCCGCCAGGCGAGAGCGCCGAGCAGGGTGCCGTCGGCGGCCTCGAGCGGCAGCATGGCGTCGGGCTCGCCGGGTGCGACGATGTGGAACTCGGCGAGCCCGTACCGGCTGGCGAATTCTTCCCAGAACGCCGGATCCAGTCGCTCGGCGAAGATCAGGATGCCGCTTGCCCCTGGCGGCACGTCCACCTCGCCCTCGCGCTCGGGCAGGATCAGGCTGACCCCTGCGACGACGATCTGCCCGTTGCTGGAGAGGAGGCCGGCCGCCGGTACCGGATCCCAAGGCGCCGACTGCTCCGTGGTACGCGCGATCAGGTGGTCGAGGCCACGGCGCAGATACGCGAAGGCATCGGCCTCGGTGCGCTGGCCTGAGATCGAGGCGTAGCGCGTGCGGCCGCCACCATCGAGCACGAAGCTCAGATCGAAGCCGAAGGCGTCATAGATGTAAGCCCCGACGTTCCGGTCGGCCCAGTCGGGGTCGAGGTCGAGCACGAGCGCGTGGACGCTGTCGTTCCACCAGGCGTAGTCCTTCACGTCGCGGGTCATCCGTTCCAGGGTGTCCTGGATGATCCGGTCGACGATCTCGATCGAGCGCTCCCGGGCGATCCGGTCCTGCCGTTCGGCGCCCAACCAGAGCAGGCCGATGAGCGTGGCCATCACCAGGGCGACGAGCGCCACGATCGGGACGAGAACCTGCCGCTGGCATGCCCGATGTGCGTCTTGAGCGGAGGAGCCGAAAGCGGCCATGCTGCAGCGTGGAATTCCGACCCGGGCCAGTGAAGTTTCCGAATTCTGCGCCGTTCACCGTTGAGCAAGGATTAAGGGGGGGTGTTTTGGCCTCCGATCGCCGGACGACGGGGCTGCGACGCGCTGCTGGGCTGCGCTGGGGGCCGCGTACCAAGGTACCGCCTTCGCCGGTCATCTCGCCGTGACCGCGTGGCCTTGCGGGCCCTTGTGCCGGCAGGATGCGTTCATCGATGCGTGCCACGGCGGGATCATCTGGGGGCCGCGCACCCGGCACGGTGCCGTTTCGGGCAGCACAGCCGGCTGCTCGTCGTGGACCCGGCCGGATTTGGTAGCCGAGGGCGGCGAGCACGCCGAGCCTGAGGCCTGGGTCTGGACGGGCGAGCGCGTGGAGCGCCTGCCGGAGGGTCCGGCTGAGCAGGGCGCGCTGGACGGGTTCCGGCCCTTGTGCCTGCGCCGCGCGGTCAAAAGCGCAGCGTCATGACGAGCCCGTTCGGGCGCGGCGCGAGCGACCAGAGGGCATCACGCGGAGCAGCAAGCCCGCCGAAGCGCGCGCGATACTCGGCGAGGTCGTGCACCGGCTGCGTGGGCGAGGTCCAGATGCGCAGCTCGCCCATCAGCAGGCCGATCCCGGTGGACAGCGCCGCGTCCTCCCACTCGCCGAAGACCCAGATGATGCCGCCGCCGACGAGGTTGAGCGCGGCGTTGCCCAGATGCGGCGAGGCCGTGAACTTGAGCCGGGCGCGGTAGGCGCTCCTTTGCAGCAGGTCCTCGGCCGCGCGCAGCCGGGCGCGCGCGAGCTCGGGCGTGCCGCCCGGCAGCTCCCGGATCGGGTCGGCGCCCAGGCGCGCCGGCAGCGGCCGCACGAGGGCGTCGCCGATACCGATCACGGACTTGCTCGCGTCGACGATCATGGCCAGGCGCTCGCTGCTGTCGTCGCTCAGGGCCGCCATGACGGAATTCTGCACCACGCCGATGCCATCGGCGGTCAACCAGCCATAGTACCAGACCTGGCCGTGGAACTGCGCGGCCTCCAGACGCTCGTCGAGGAACGCGAGGCGCTCTCCGATATCGGCCTCGCTCGGCGGTGACAGGTCGAGCGGCGGTGCCTGTCCGAGCACCGGCGTGGCGCACGCCAGCACGAGGACGGATGCCGCGAGCGCCCGCCTGAACCGCCCCGCACGCCTGAACCGTCGCATGGCAGCCCCGTTCCGGCGATCCCGTGCGACGGGGCGCAGGGATCCGATGACACCATCGGTTTCACAACAACGCACCGGAAGACGGAGAGGTCCCGTTCGGCCCGCGCACGCGCCGCCGCCCATGGGCGGACCCGCAGCGGTCTGCTAGACTGGCACTCATGCGCATCGACAGCCACGTGCATCTGTGGCGGCTCGACCGGGGCGAGTACGACTGGATCACGGACGCGCTCGCACCGATCCGGCGCGACTTCGGCCCCGAGGACGCGAAGCCGCTCCTGGACGCCTGCGGCATCGACGGCGTGGTCCTGGTGCAGGCGGCGCCCACCGTCGCGGAGACCCGCTTCCTGCTCGAACACGCTGCCCGCGAGCCGTGGGTCCGGGGCGTGGTCGGCTGGGTCGACATGGCGGCGGCGGATGCGCCCGACCTGATCTCGGACCTCGCGCGCGATCCGCGCTTCGTCGGCATCCGGCCGATGCTCCAGGACATCTTGGAGCTCGACTGGGTGCTGCGGCCGGAGCTGGCGCCGGCATTCCGGACTTTGATCGAGCTCGATCTCAGCTTCGACTGCCTGGTCAAGCCGCCGCATCTCGAGACCCTGCTCACTTTGCTCACGCGCCACACCGAGCTGCGCGCGATCATCGATCACGGTGCCAAGCCCGCGATCGCGGCGGGCGAGCCGGAGCCCTGGGCCAGTCGGATGACCGCGCTCGCCCGGGAGACGCGGGCGTTCTGCAAGCTCTCGGGGCTGGTCACGGAAGCCGGCCCGAACTGGACGGTCGACGATCTCCGCCCCTACGTGGAGCACCTTCTCGACGCCTTCGGGCCGGAGCGCCTGATCTGGGGCAGCGACTGGCCGGTGCTCACGCTCGCCGGCGACTACGCGGGCTGGCTGCGCACCGCCGAAGCGCTGCTGTCCGGCCTCGGCCCCGAACAGCATCGCGCGATCTTCGGCGACAACGCCGCCCGCGGCTACCGGCTGGCCTGATCGGCACCCGAGCAGGTGCCATACTGGCGGCGGTGAGCTCGCCGAGCGGCTTCGGCGGATCCGCGGTTTCGCGGCGGCCGCCGTGGATTCCCAGAGAAGCCGCCGCGCTCTACACTTTCCTCTTCACGGACAGCGCTTGCCGGGGGCGAACATGAGCGACGAGACAGCCGTCTTCATCGGCCGGAGCACGCGGCGCGAAGAGCTTCCCCTGCGGTTCGCCAACCGCCACGGTCTCATCACCGGGGCCACGGGCACCGGCAAGACCGTCACCCTGCAGATCCTGGCGGAGGGTTTCTCGGATGCCGGCGTGCCGGTGTTCGCCGCCGACATGAAGGGGGATCTCTCCGGCATCTCCGCCACGGGTGAGCCCAAGAAATTCCTGCTCGAACGGGCCCGGACGATCGGGCTCGAGCCCTACGTCAACGACAGCTTCCCGGTGATTCTCTGGGATCTGTTCGGCGCCCAGGGACACCCCATCCGCGCGGCCGTCTCGGAGCTGGGCCCGTTGCTGCTGGCCCGGCTGATGAACCTGACGGAGGCGCAGGAGGGCGTGCTCAACATCGCGTTCCGCGCCGCCGACGAGGAGGGGCTGCTGCTGCTCGACCTCAAGGATCTGCAGGCGATCCTCACCTTCGTCGCGGAGAACGCGCAGGCGCTCTCGGCCCGCTTCGGCAACGTCGCGCGGAACTCGGTCGGGGCCATCCAGCGCCAGCTCCTGGTGCTGGAGAACCAGGGCGGCGCCAACTTCTTCGCCGAGCCGTCGCTCGAGATCACGGACCTCATGCGCACCACGCCCGACGGCCGCGGCTA
The DNA here is from genome assembly GCA_964644915.1 of uncultured Geminicoccaceae bacterium. Taxonomy (GTDB): domain Bacteria; phylum Pseudomonadota; class Alphaproteobacteria; order Geminicoccales; family Geminicoccaceae; genus CAZXYL01. Next base: position 10,891 of record CAZXYL010000851.1, on the reverse strand, counting down.
CGTCTCGATCCTCGCGGCCGACCAGCTGATGCAGAATCCGCGCCTCTACGCGACGTTCCTGTTGTGGCTGCTGTCGGAGCTGTTCGAGCAGCTCCCCGAGGTGGGCGACACCGACAAGCCGAAGCTGGTGTTCTTCTTCGACGAGGCGCACCTCCTGTTCGCCGAGGCGCCGGCGGCGCTGGTGCAGAAGGTGGAGCAGGTGACCCGGCTGATCCGCTCCAAGGGCGTCGGCGTCTACTTCGTCACCCAGAACCCCATTGACGTGCCCGAGAGGGTCTCCAGCCAGCTCGGCAATCGCATCCAGCATGCGCTGCGCGCCTATACCCCGCGCGAGCAGAAGGCGGTGAGGTCGGCTGCCGAGACGTTTCGCCCGAACCCGGCGTTTAAGACCGAGACCGCGATCACGGAGCTCGCGGTCGGCGAGGCGCTGGTCTCGGTGCTGGAGGGCAAGGGTGTGCCGTCGATGGTCGAGCGCACGCTGATCCGCCCGCCCGCCGCGCGGATCGGGCCGATCACGCCGCAGGAGCGTTCGGTGATCATCGACGCGAGCCCCGTGGCCGGGCGATACGACGAGGCGGTCGATCGCGAGAGCGCCTATGAGATGCTGGCCAGGCGCGCCGCGGAAGCGGCAGTGGTCGGCGCGCCGGACCAGCCTGCGGGGGAGCCGGAAGCGGCCGGAAGCGGCGGCCTCGGTGGGATCGCCGACTCGATCTTCGGCACGACGCGGAAGAGGGGGCAGGCGCTGACGCCGACCCAGAGGGTCGCACGCGAGGTCACGCGCACGGTGGTGAGCCGCACGGCCGGCCAGATCGCGGCGGATGTCGGCCGGCACCTCGGGGGCTCGCTCGGCGGGTCCGTGGGGCGGGCGATCGTGCGGGGCGTGCTGGGCGGCCTCCTGCGGCGGTGACCGAGGCCCTCAGTCGTAGCTGACCAGCGCGGCCGCCAGCTCGCGGTCATAGCCCGCGCTGCTGCGCAGCAGCTGACGGGAGTAGGGGTCGGCGAGCGCGCCGGAGCCCAGGGCCGCCGTCGGCACCTCCTCGACGATCCGGCCCTGGTTCATGATCGCCACCCGCTCGCACATATGCGCGATCACGGTGAGATTGTGGCTCACGAACAGGTAGGTGAGACCGCGCTCGGCGCGCAGCCCGGCGAGCAGGTTCAGGATCTCCGCCTGCACCGAGACGTCGAGCGAGGAGGTCGGCTCGTCCAGGAGCAGGACCTGCGGCTCGAGCATGAGCGCGCGGGCGATCGCGACCCGCTGGCGCTGCCCGCCCGAGAGCTGGTGCGGATAGCGGTAGCGGAAGGCGGGGCCGAGGCCGACCGCGTCCAGCGCCGCCTCGACCCTGCGCCCGGGCTCGCGCAGGCGGTGGATCGCGAGCGGCTCGGCGAGCGTCCGATCGACCGTGTGGCGCGGGTGCAGCGAGCCGTAGGGGTCCTGGAAGACCATCTGGACCGTCTGGTAGAACCGGGCGCTCCGCCGCTTGCCCAGCACCTCGCCCCCGACGGCGATCCGGCCGCGCCACTCCGTGGCGAGCCCCGCGATCGCCTTGAGCACGGTGGTCTTGCCGGAGCCGGATTCGCCGACCAGCCCGAAGGCCTCACCCGGTGCGATCTCGAACGAGACGCCGCGCACGGCATGGAACTGGCCGAACGAGACGGAGAGATCCCTGGCCTCGATCACCGTGCGGCGCGAGCCCGTGCGATCAGATGCCGAGCGCCGCCCGGGTCGCCGGCCCGACCAGGCCATCGGCGACCATCCCGTGGCGCGCCTGGAAGCTGCGCACCACCTGTTCCGTGTGCGGGCCAAAGACGCCGTCCGCCTCGATCTCGGCGAAGCCCTGCTCGCGCAGCGCACGTTGCGCGGCGCGCACGTCCTCGCCGTGCATGAACGGCTCGCGCAGGCGCAGGACACGCTGCTCGAGGACCTCGGCCGAGGCGCGCACCGGCGCGGCCGCCATGAGCAGGTCTTCGGTCAGGGTGCGGCCGCGCACCAGGAGCGGCAGCGGCAGCGCCCAGGCGCCAGCGTCGATCAGCGTCTTGAAGCTCTCCATCCGGTAGACGGTCCTGGGCAACAGTGCGTTCGAGTGATTGGCCAGCCAAACCCGGCGTTCCTCGACGTAGGCGCCGACCCAGGCCTGCTCGTCGCTGGCGGTGCCGATCCCGCCGTGGCGAGCGTTGGTCCGATCCCGGATGAGCCCCCACGACCCGTGGATGTGGCTGTCATAGACCACCGCGACACCCAGCGCGCTCTCGAGCCCGTGCCGCTGCGCGGCAGCGGCCGCCGGCTGCCAGTACACGCGATCGAAGAAGGCATCCTGGGTCGCCTGCATCACCGGATCGTCACCCGCACTGCGCAAGGTCGCATGGCAGGCGGGATCGTGATCCAGTGCTGTGTCCCGCGCCTCCAGTCGGGGCAGGAGCGGCGCGAGGTCACCTCCGAACTGCGCGTCCGCGGCCTCGCAATAAGCCTTGATCAGGAGATGCAGATTGCCGCTCGCCAGCGTGGTCTGGGAGCGGCCGTAGGTGAGGTGGCCGAGATCGTGCCTGGCCACGGTGACCTTGCCGTAATCGCCGTGCGGCCGACCGGTTTCGAAAATGTTGACGATGGCTTTGGCGGTACGTTTCTGCACTTCGCTGATCATCGCCCAAATCCCTCGTGCCAATTGAGCCCGCCGGGATGATGCGCCGACCTGCGGGGTGGCCGCAAGCCGCGCGCCGACGATCACGTGCCACGGCCCCGCCTCGAGAGCTTGCGCGCTCGCAGAGGGAAGGCGATCCTGCCGCCCGAAACCGCCCAGCAACGGAGACACCCATGGCCAAGGAGCATCATTTCGCCGCGCACCTGATCTGGACCGGCGCCGAAGCGGGCCCGATCCGCTCGTATGAGAGCTACTCTCGCAGCTGGCGCGTCGAGGTCGAGGGTAAGCCGCCACTCGAGGGCTCGGCCGACCCCACCTTCCGCGGCGACAGCTCCCGGCACAATCCGGAAGATCTCCTGGTCGTGGCGCTCTCCGCCTGCCACATGCTCGCCTATCTCGCGCTGTGCGCCCGCGCCGGCATCGAGGTGGCGAGTTACGCGGATCAGGCGAGCGGGATCATGGCGATCAAGGACAAGAGGATGCGCTTCACCGAGGTGACGCTGGCCCCGCGCGTGACCATCGCATCGGGCGATCTGGAGCAGGCGGAGGCGCTGCACGAGCAGGCGCACGAGCACTGCTTCATCGCGAGCTCGGTGAACTTTCCCGTGCTCCACATGGCCACGGTCACGCGCGCCTGAGCGCCGGTCGCTCGATCGTGCCGCTTCCGCGGGAATGCGTCCGCCCGGGATGGCGGGAGGGTGGCTCGGCCAGCGGCGCGCCGGGAGCGGCAACCGATCCGTCGCGAGCCGAGGGGCGAATCAGCGTGGAGAGAGCACGCGCGCCGGTCTTCAGATCTCGTCGCGCTCGCGTCGCTTGCGCTGCAGCTTGCGGAACCTTCGGATCGCTTCCGCCTTCTCGCGGGCCCGCTTCTCCGACGGCTTCTCGTAATGACGGCGCATCCGCATCTCACGGTACAGGCCCTCGCGCTGCATCTTCTTCTTCAGCGCGCGCAGCGCCTGATCGACATTGTTGTCGCGAACGTGAACTTCCACGAGTCCCTTTTCTCCCTCTTGGGCGACCAACACAAAAGGGCCGCGCTTCTGTCCGAAGCCGACCCGCTCGCGCTCCTATATCATGCCGGCGCGGCCGAAGGGAAGCCCGTCGAGGGCAGCCGCGCCGATCCGCCCTTCCCTGAGCCTTGCATCCGGCCTAAATCGGTGGCTATGACCCTTCTCAAGATCGCGCGCATGGGTCACCCGGTGCTGACCCGGATCGCCCGGCCGGTCGAGGATCCGACCGCGCAGCCGGTGCGCCGCCTGGTCGCGCACATGGCCGCGACCATGGCCGATGCCGAAGGGATCGGCCTCGCGGCACCCCAGGTCTACCAGCCGATCCGCCTGATCCTGTTCCTGGACGCCAGCGACCGCGAGCACGTCTCGGGCAGCCAGCCGGTGGTGCTGATCAACCCCGAGATCGAGCCGCTGAGCGATGCGCAGGAGCATGGCCTCGAGGGCTGCCTCTCGATCCCCGGCCTGCGCGGGCTCGTGCCCCGCTTCACCCGGATCGGCTATCGGGGCCTCGCCCTGGATGGTCGCACCATCGAGCGCGAGGCCGACGGTTTGCCCGCCCGGGTCGTCCAGCACGAGGTCGACCACCTGGACGGCATTCTCTACCCCATGCGCATGACCGATCTGCGCCATCTCGCCTTCGAGAGCGAGATCAAGCACTTCGCCAAAGAGCTTGCCGGGAGTGAGCGCGCATGACCAGAAGGCCGCCGCGTGAGGAACAGCGCGACCGCCTGCTCGAGGCGGCGCTGGTGCACGTGCCCTTCGACGGCTGGAGCCGCCGCTCGCTGCTCGCCGGCGCGCGCGATCTCGGTCTGGACCTGGGCACGGCGCGGCGGCTGTTCCCGCGCGGCGGCGACGATCTGCTCGCGCACGTCGAGCGCTGGGCGGACCGGCAGATGCTGGCCCGGATCGATACCGCGAGCCTCGAGATCATGCGGGTGCGCGAGCGGATCGCCACCCTGGTGCGCGCGCGGCTCAAGGTCCTCCTGCCGCATCGCGAGGCGATGCGCCGGGCGGTGGCGGCGCGCCTCTTGCCCACCAACGCGCTCACCGCCGGCTCGAGCCTGTGGCACACGGTCGATCTGATGTGGACGGCCGCCGGCGATCACGCCGCCGACTTCAGCCGATACAGCAAGCGCGCACTGCTCGCGGCCGTGTACAGCAGCACCTTTCTCTACTGGCTCGAGGACCGCTCCCCGAGCTGCGAGGACACCTGGGCCTTTCTCGACCGGCGGATCGAGGACGTCATGCAGATCGGCAACCTCCGCCAGCGCCTCGACGACACGCTGAGGAGCCTCGGCCGCCTGAACCCGCTCGCCGCCCGGCGGTGAGGGCCGGCCCGGAATCGGCGCGCCGCCGGCCGCGGGCGCCGCTCCGGCGAGCCCCGGCCCCTCGCACGAATCTCGAGGCGCACCAAGTGGCGTGCAGGCCCAGGCCATCGAGGCCGCCCGCGCGCGCGTCGACCTGCCGCCTACAGGCTAGAGCCGCGACACGCTGCGGCTGCTTTGCAGCACCACGCCGGGAGTGGCGCACGGGCTCTCGCCCGGAGCCGGGTCATCGGCCGCAAAGACCGGTCGCGCCTTGTCTCGGGTGAGACTGGCGAAAGCGGGAGGCGATTTCGACGTCTTGCCGGCCAAGGCATCGAGCGCCCGCTGCACCTGGTAGAGCATCGTCGCGCCGTCACTGCCCCGCTCGAGCCCGTTCACCCGGCGGGCATCGAACTCCCAGCGCCGCAGAATTGCCAGCTTCTGCGCCAAGCTCACGCCCGTCGCCCGCACCACCTGATCCGGGCTCGCGAACACGGAACTCGGCACCAGGCAAGCCCGCTTCAGGTCGATACCTTTCAGCTGCTTCATGACCAGACCTCGCCTCCACGGGGCAGGCGCGCTGCCATGCCGAACAACGTTGCCGACTTGAAGTGGTTCCAGGCCCCCTTTGTACCCATACTAACGGTTCACCCCGGCGAAATCATCCCCTTTCCGCACCTGGAACTGAAATATCCCCGGCAACTATGAAACCAATGGTTGCGAGCTGTCCCGACGCCGCCACCTCCCGATCCTGACACCGCGCGCGAGCTGTCTGCACGCGTCGTCGGCGCTCCCGACGTCGGCCTGCACCCGCGAATCGCGCGGGGGGCGTCAGTGCGGCCGCTCGAGATCGGCGATGACTGCAGCCAGGAAACGCGCGGCCTCGCCGCCGCTCACCACGCGGTGGTCGAAGGTGAGAGACAAGGGCATGGTCCGGTGTACGGCCGCCCGGCCGTCGACCACCACGACGCGGGACTTGACCCGGCCGCTGGAGAGGATCGCGACCTGCGGCGGCACCACCACCGGGGCGGCGTAACGCCCGACCAGGGTGCCGAAGTTGGACAGCGTGATGGTGGCGCCCCGCAGCTCGTCCGGCGGGATCGAGCGGGCGCGGATATCCGCCTTCATGCGCTCGAGCCCGCGACGCAGGTCCTCCGGCTCACGATTTGCCACGTCGCGCAGCACGGGGACGAACAGGCCGTCCTCGGTATCGACGGCGATGCCGAGGTCGATCTTCTGATGCAGGCGCCGGCCCTGCGCTTGGGAATCGAACCAGGCATTCAGCGACGGCTCCGCGCGGCAGCCGGCGACGATCGCGCGCACGAGGCGGATCGTGACGTCCCGGCGGTCGGTCCAGACCTCCACGTCGGCATCATCGCTGACCGTGGCCGGCACCACCTCGGCGTGCGCGTGCGCCATGCGGATCGACATGGCCCGGCGGACGCCGCGCAGCGGCTCGAGCGGCCCCGCCTCCCTGAACTCCGCGCCGGCGCGCTCCACGTCGGCGGCCGTGACCACGCCCCCCGGCCCGGAGGGCGCGACCAGGGCAAGATCGACGCCGAGGCGCCGGGCCAGCGCCCGCACCGCCGGGGTCGCCTTGGCCCCGACCGCGGCCGCGGCGCGCTCGTCGCCGGGCGTCGCTTCCTCGGCGCGCTCCTCGGCCGCCTTGATCTCGCCGACCACGGTGCCGGTATCGGCGCCCGAGGCCTCCTCGAAGCCGACCAGGGGTGCCCCGACCTTGATCAGGTCGCCCTCCTGGCCGAACAGCTCCGCCACCCGGCCCCGGAACGGCGAGGGCACCTCGACCACCGCCTTGTCGGTCTCGACCGAGACCAGCGGCTGATCGACCATCACATGGTCGCCCGCGCTGACGTGCCAGGTGACGATCTCGGCTTCCTGGAGACCTTCGCCGAGGTCGGGCAGCTCGAAAGTCCTCATGGGTCGTCCCTCGCTTGCGCTCGATCCGCTCAGGCAAACGCCAGCACGCGCCGCGCCGCGGCCAGGATGCGCGCTTCGCTCGGCATGTACTGCTGCTCGAGCCTGGGCAGGGGCACGATGGTATCGTAGCCGGTCACGCGCTCGACCGGCGCCTGCAGGGAGAGCAGCCCCTTCTCGGCGATGCGGGCCGCGATCTCGCCGCCGAACCCGCCGGTGTACGCGGCCTCGTGCACGATGACGCAGCGCCCGGTCTTCTCGACCGAGGCCAGGATGGTGTCGAAATCGAGCGGCTTGAGGGTCGCTACATCGATCACCTCGGCCGACACCGCCTCCTCGCGCAGCACCTCGGCCGCGGCGAGCGTCTCCTTGACCATGGCACCCCAGGTGATCAGCGTGAGGTCGCGACCCTCGCGCAGCACGAAGCAGCTGTCGAGCGGCAGCGCCGCGCCGTCGTCCGGCACCTCCTGCCGGATCGCCCGGTAGATCCGGGTCGGCTCCAGGAAGATCACCGGGTCGGGATCGCGGATCGCGGCCAGGAGCAGGCCGTAGGCGCGCTGCGGCGAGGACGGCACGACCACGCGCAGGCCCGGCATATGGGCGAACATCGCCTCGGTGCTCTCGGAGTGGTGCTCGGGCGCGCGGATGCCCGCTCCGATGGGCGCCCGCAGGACCATCGGGCAGGAGAGCCGCCCGCGCGTGCGCTTGCGCAGGCGCGTGGCGTGGTTGATGATCTGGTCGACGGTCGGGTAGATGAAGCCCATGAACTGAATCTCGGCCACGGGCCGCAAGCCCTCGGCCGCCATGCCGACCGCGACCCCGGCGATGGCGAGCTCGGCCAGCGGCGTGTCGAGCACCCGCTCGCGGCCGAAGCGCTCCAAAAGGCCCTGGGTCGCCCGAAAGACCCCGCCGTTCACGCCCACATCCTCGCCCAGCACGACCACGCGCTCGTCCTCCGCCATGGCACGGGCGAGCGCCATGGTCACGGCGCCGACCAGCGTGGTCTCAGGCATGGCCACCTCCCCCGCCCGCGGCCACGACTTCGGCGCGCTGCTCCGCCAGAGCGGGCGGCAGCTCGGCATAGAGATGGTCGAACATCGATTGCGGGGGCAGCGGCGGCGCGGCCAAGTAGCGCTCGACCGCGGCATCGATATCGGCGTTGATCTGTTCGATCAGCCGCTCCTCGTCGGCCTTGGCCCACACGCCGGTCTGCGACAGATAGCTGCGCAGGCGCGGCAGGGGGTCGTTGGCCCATTGCGCGCGCACCGTTTCCGCATCGCGGTAGCGGGTCGCGTCGTCGGCGGTGGTGTGGTCCGACAGGCGGTAGGTCAGCGCCTCGATCAGCGAGGGCCCCTCGCCCGCGCGCGCCCGCTCGAGCGCCTGCTCGACCGCGAAGCGCACGGCGACGACGTCGTTGCCGTCCACCTGCTCGCCCGGGATGCCGGCCGCGATCGCCTTCTGGGCCAGGGTCTCGGCGGCGGTCTGGGCGTCGCGCCCGACCGAGATCGCCCACTGATTGTTGTTGACCACGAACACTGCCGGCACCCGCCACGCCCCGGCGCAGTTGATCGCCTCGTAGAAGGCGCCGTTCGAGGTGGCGCCGTCGCCGAACATGCAGACCGCGGCGCGCGGCTCCCGCCGCAGCTTCATCGCATAGGCGGCGCCGGCCGCGTGCAGGCAGTGGCTCGCCACCGGCACGCTCACCGGGAAGTCCCGGCGCGGGCCCGAAAAGTCGCTGCCGCGCTCGTCCCCGCCCCAGTACAGCAGCAGCTCCTCGAGCGTGACGCCGCGCCAGAGCAAAGCACCGGTCTCGCGGTACGACGGCAGGAAGACGTCCTCGGCCCGCATGGCGCTCGCGGTGCCGACCGGCACGGCCTCCTGCCCGAGCGAGGAGGGATAGGTGCCGAGCCGCCCGGTGCGCTGCAGGGCGATTGCCTTGGCATCGAACCGCCGGGTCAGCACCATGCCCCGGTAGAGCGGGATCAGGGCGCTCGGATCCTCCGCGAAGGCGGGCAACGACGCCACCGGCCTGCCGGCCGGATCGAGGAACCTCGTGTATCGAACCTCGAAGCTCGCAACTACGGTCATGGCTACTCCCGCCGACGCTGAAACCAGCCAGTACGACCTCGAGCCGCCCCCGAACCTTCTTCTGGTTGCCCGTGGTTAAATTGGGTCGGCCCGGCTGTTTCGCCAAGGCGCCCGTCGCAGGCGGAACATGGGTTGCCGCTTGTGTCGAGCCCTGACCATCTGCAGTTGACCACAGGAGGGTTAAGAACGGGTTAACGGCAGCCGGCGGATCGTGAGGGCGGGCAGCAGAGGGTGACGGCAGCATGCCCGCGGGCCGCGAGCCAGGCGCGAACGACCTGTGGGCAGGCCTGTGGATAGAGCTGTGGGCAAAGTCAGAAAAAGACAACTTTCGATAAATTTATGTGATGTGTCTCACTCGCGTTGTGGTATGATATCGGTGAAGTTGAAAAGGGGACGCCGCGCCTGCCGCCAGGCGACGGTCCTGCGGCGAACGCGGTCTCGCCACAACCATTATGAGGAGGCCGTCATGTCGAGCCGTTTGGTACTCGGAGTGTCTATTCTGGCGCTCACGCTCGCGAGCGCGAGCGGCGCGCTCGCCAATCCCAAGAACAAGTTCAGCGAGCACGGTCAGGCGTATGTCAATGCGCACGCGAAGGCGCACAACGACGCCATCATCGAGTCCTACAACAAGGAGATCGAGGTCCTGTCGACCCAGCAGCTGGAGGCGCATTTCTCCAGCGGCACGATCAACTTCGAGGCCGCGGCCGCGGCGGCCGCCGCGGATGCGGCGAAGTTCGATCACAAGCGGCCGAAAAAGCACGACAAGTTCGGGCACAAGGATCGGCCCAAGGACAAGCAGGTCGCCAAGGCCGAGTTCAAGGACGACCGCAAGCGTGACAGGCGCGAGTTCAAGCATCGCGACGACGGCAAAGGCCACGGCGGCGTCAATGCCGCTGCGGCGGCAGCCGCCGGGAAGCTGATCAACGGCGACATCTCGCTGGCGGGACAGCAGAACTTCGCCGGCATCGCGAATCAGAACTTCGTGACCGCGCAGTTCAACAACAGCAACGTCGGCACGTCGATCGCCGCGCTCGCCACGCTCCTGCAGTCGGGGCAGGTGGACCCGCGGAGCGCCGGCAAGGTACCGAACCTGCAGTGATGTGATGCCCACCGGCGGGTCGCCTCGGCCCGCCGGGACGGCGGCGTTCGGAACCGGACGGTGGGAGGCGGCACATGGGCGGGTGGCGAATCGTGGCCGCGCTCGCGGCAATTCTCGTGCCTTGCGCCGGCGCGGACGGGCAGGCGGGCGATGGCCCGTTCGACCGGCTGGCGCGGTTCAGCCCGGCCGAGCTGGCCGCGTGGCACGGCCGTGAGGGCGATCTCGCGGCGATCAGCCGGTCGGACGTGAACGCCACGATCGGCGAGATCTCGATCAAGGCCGGAGAGGTCCGGGGCGGGTCGGTGCGTTTCACCGATCAGGCGCTCGGCAACTTCCGCGGCATCAACACCATGTCGTTCGCGACCGGCCACGGCAACAACGCCATCGCCAACACGACGATCACGATCGTCCTGCAACCGTAGGCGCACTGCCGCGCGCCGCTCGCAGGAGAAGGGCCATGCTGCGAGATGCGGGCAAGGTGCTCGCGGCGCTCCTTTCGATTCTGATGATGTCGGCCGAGGCGGGCGAGGTGGTGCTGCCCGCGACCGGAGGGCAGATCAGTGCGCCCGTGGTCAGCATGAAGGAGCAGCGCTGGCAGCGCGTCGTGCCCCAGCAGTACGACTTCAGCTGCGGCGCGGCGGCGCTCGCCACCCTGCTCACCTACCACTACGGCCGGCCGACGCCCGAAGCCGTGGCGTTCACCGAGATGTACGAAACCGGCGATCCGGCGGACATCCAGGCGCGCGGCTTCTCGATGCTCGACCTGCACCGCTACCTCACCAGCCTCGGCTACCGCGCCGACGGTTTCCGGCTCGA
>CAZXYL010000850.1:0-3981 GCA_964644915.1 uncultured Geminicoccaceae bacterium | reverse complement strand
AATCTCCGTGGCTTGACCGATGATGCTGGCCACGATGGCAAGGGTCAAGGTAGTCCAGGATCTGCCATGACGCCTGAAACCATCATCGAGCAGCTCGGCATGCGGCCGCACCCGGAAGGCGGCCACTTCGTCGAGACCTTCCGCGACCGGCCGGTGGATCGCGGGCGGGGCGCCCTCACCTGCATCTACTTCCTGCTGCGCGCCGGCGAGGTCTCGGCCTGGCACCGGATCGATGCCACCGAGGTCTGGCACTTCGCCGCCGGCGCGCCGCTCGAGCTGTCGCTCCGGGCCGATGGTGAGACGATCGTCGAACGGCTCGGGGCAGACCTGCTCGCCGGCGAGCGGCCGCACGTCGTGATCCCTCCCGGCTGCTGGCAGTCGGCGAGGACAGTGGGCGCCTGGACGCTGGTCAGCTGCATCGTGGCCCCGGCGTTCGAGTTCTCCGGCTTCGAGCTCGCCCCGCCCGGCTGGCGACCCACAGACGCTACGTGAGACACCGCAGTTGACGAGGCGCCGCTCTCGTTTACAACCGGCACGAGCGCGTCACCCTGAGGAGAACCCGGATGCGTGCGCCCTGGGGCCGGTCGTCGATGGCGCTGTGCTCGCTCGCGCTGCTCGCCGGCTGCGTGGCGCCAGGCCAGATCGAGGACGATCTCGGCGCCCGCATCCAGCGCTACTACGGGCTGCATGCGAGCGAGGAGGCGGGGGCCTGCCCGACGCCGCAGATGGCGAGCATCACGCACCGGAAGCTGCTCCGGAGCGCCGGCGAGCAGAGTGTGCTGCGGGTCCGCTACACCTACTTCGACCCCAGCGTTGACGAGACCCGCAGCTGGCCCCAGGTGCTGATCGCCGATCGGGGGTGCGCGGGGGTCGCCGAGCGCGACTTCACCCTGCTGCGCCGGACGACGGGCACCGTGGTCACGGACATGAGCGGCGAGCGCCGCGGGTCACCATGAGCGACGATCTCTACAGCGTGCTCGGGGTCAGGCGGGACGCGAGCGAGGACGAGATCAAGAAGCGCTACCGCCAGCTCGCCAAGGAGCTGCATCCCGACCTCAACCCCGACAAGCCGGACGTGGCCGAGCGCTTCAAGGAGGTGTCGGCGGCCTACGACATCCTCTCCGACCCGGAGAAGCGTGGCCGCTACGATCGGGGCGAGATCGACGCCACGGGCCAGGAGCGCCCGCAGCAGCGCTTCTATCGCGACTTCGCCGAGGACCCGGGGGCCACGCGCTTCTATACCCGCGAGGGCTTCACGGACGAGGAGTCCCTGCACGACTTCTTCTCCGACCTGTTCGGCGGCGTGGGCGCAGAGGCGGGCGGCATCGGCGGCAGGGCCGGCCGACGCCGCGGCCCGCGCATGCGCGCGCGCGGCGCGGACGTCTCCTACACGCTGCCGGTGGACTTCATCGACGCCGCCAAAGGCGCCAAGAAGCGGGTCACGGTGGACGGGCGCACCCTGGATCTGACGATCCCGGCGGGGGTGCGCGATCGCCAGACGCTGCGCCTCAAGGGCCAGGGCATGCCGGGCTTCGAGGGCGGGCCGCCGGGCGATGCCTACGTCGAGGTGCACGTCCAGCCGCACCCGTTCTTCGAGCGCAAGGACCACGACATCCACATGGAGCTGCCGGTGACGCTCGCCGAGGCGGTCCTGGGCGGCAAGGTCGCCGTGCCGACCATCGACGGGCCCGTGACCCTGACCATCCCCAGGGGCTCGAACACCGGCACGACGCTGCGCCTGCGCGGCCGCGGCATCAAGGACGCGAAGAGCGGCCAGCGGGGCGATCAGTACGTCCACCTCAAGGTGGTGCTGCCGAAGGAACCGGACCCCGAGCTCGAGGCGTTCCTCGAGTCGTGGTCCGCCCAGCACCCCTATGATCCGCGGGCCGAGCTGGAGCGGCAGGCATGAGGACGCTCCCCGAGGTCATCACGGTGGTCGGCCGCGCGGGGGAGGTCGAGATCCGCTCCTGGGTCGAACGCGGCTGGGTCGCGCCCGAGGCCCGCGAAGGCGACGAGCCCGTCTTCTCCGATCTGGACGTCGCCCGGGTCTGCCTGATCTGTGATCTGCGCCACGACCTCGACATCGAGGAGGAGACCGTGCCGGTGGTCCTCTCCCTGCTCGATCAGCTCTACGATCTGCGCCGGCAGATGAGTGCCTTGACCCGCGCCGTCCAGGCGCAGCCCGAGGAGAGCCGGCGCGCCATCCTCGACCTCATGGCGCAGCAGCTGCGCAGGCCCCGCGGCCCGCTCGGCTGAAGGGGACTCGGGGCCGGCGCCCGAATGCGGAGCATGACCTGAGTGGCGGGCTCGGCTAAAGAAGAGGGAGACCATCTCGGGGTGCCGGCATGGCGGATGCAGCAAGCGTGCGCGAGCTGATCGAGCGGGAGGGCGTCAAAACCGTCGACTTCCGGTTTACCGACCTGCGCGGGCGCTGGGCCCATCTGAGCTTCGCCGCGAGCGGGGTGGACGAGCAGGTCCTGAGCGACGGCGTGATGTTCGACGGCTCGGCGATCCCCGGCTGGCGGGACGTCGCGCAATCGGACATGCTCCTGAAGCCCGATCTTGACACCGCGGTGCTCGACCCTTTTAGCGCCCAGCCCAGCCTCATCCTGGTCTGCGACGTGGCCGAGCCCTCGACCGGTCTGGGCTACGAGCGCTGCCCGCGCTCGGTGGTGCGCCGGGCCGAGGCGCACCTTGCCACCAGCGGCTTTGCCGATCAGGCCAAGGTGGCGCACCAGGCGGAGTTCTTCGTCTTCGACGACGTGCGCTTCGAGGTCAGCGGGCACGAGGTGTTTCACCGGGTCGACGCCGAGGAGGGCCCCTACAACTCGGGCACCTGCTACGAGACCGGCAACCGCGGGCACCGGCCCCTGCCGCGCGGTGCGGCGCTGGTCACGCCACCGGTCGATCACAGCTTCGATCTGCGCGCGGAGATGGCCTCGGTGCTGGAGGGCATGGGCGTCCAGGACCTGCACCACCACCACGACACCGCACCCTCGCAGAACCAGATCAGCTGCGGCTTCGCCGACATGCTGCGAAGTGCCGATCTGCTCCAGATCTACAAGTACGTCGCGCACAACGTCGCGAACGCCTACGGCAAGACCGCGACCTTCATGCCCAAACCCCTGGCCTTCGAGCCGGGCTCCGGCATGCAGATCCAAAAGACGCTGTGGCATCAGGGCCGGCCCGTCTTCGCGGGCCAGGGCTACGCCGACCTCTCCGAGCGCTGCCTGCACTTCATCGGCGGCATCCTGCATCACGCGCGCGCGCTCAACGCGTTCACCAACCCGACCACCAACAGCTACCGGCGGCTCGCCCACGGTGAAGGGGCACCCCGCCAGCTCGCCTACGCCGCGCTCAACCGCTCCGCCGCGGTCCGCCTCCCCTTCGCCGCCCGGCCCGAGGACAAGCGGGTTGAGGTGCGCTTCGCCGACGCGTCCGCCAACCCCTACCTCGCGTTCTCGGCGCTGCTCATGGCCGGGCTCGATGGCATCACCCGCCAGATCGACCCCGGCGAGCCCATGGATCGCAACCTCTACGATCTGCCGCCCGAAGAGATCGACGATCTGCCCGAGGCCTGCCGGACCCTGCCGGAGGCCCTCGGCGCGCTGCACGAGGACCGGGGCTTCTTGACCATCGACGACGTCTTCACGGACGATCTGCTCGACGCCTATATCGCGCTCAAGCGCGCGGAGATCGATGCGGTCGAGCGCGTTCCGCATCCCGTGGAGTTCCAGCTGTATTATTCCACCTGACGGCTGAATAGCGTGCCTGGCAACCGCCGGAACGATCCTTTCGACCGGGCGTTTGGCCGGCGAGAGGGGTAGGACAATGGTGGCAGACACGACGACTTCGCTCGATGGCCTCCGCATTCTCATCGCCGAGGACAACCTGTTCGCGGCGATGGAGCTGGAGCAGGCGCTCAACAGTCTCGGCTGCGAGCCGGTCGGCCCGGTGGGCAAACTCCAGCAGGCGCTGGCG
>CAZXYL010000849.1:0-3106 GCA_964644915.1 uncultured Geminicoccaceae bacterium | reverse complement strand
AGCGGCACCGGGTCGAGGCGCAGGAACGGGTTCGAGGTGAAGAGCAGGAAAGCGAGGAACCCCACGGTGATCAGGCCCTGCACGGCGAGAACGCGGGCGCGGAAGGCAGGCGGCAGATTGCCCCCGAACAGCGCCACCCCCAGACCATAGAGAGCCAGGATCCAGACCCAGAGCACCAGAGAGCCCTCGTGGCTGCCCCAGGACGCCGAGAGCTTGTAGATCAGGGGCTTGGTCGAGTGCGAGTTGATCGCGACGTTCTGGATCGAGAAGTCGGAGACGGCGAAGGCGACCATCAGCGCGCCGAAGGCGAGCGTGGTGAACACGAACTGCCCGATCGCGGTCGTCTGCGGCAGCGCCATGAGGCCCGCATCGCGTCGGGCGGCGCCCCAGAGCGGCAGCGTGCCCTGCACCAGCGCCAGGCCGAAGGCGAGCACGAGCGCGAAGTGGCCGATCTCGGCGATCACTGCGTCGGCCCTCCCGCCGGCTCCGGCTCGGCCGCGGACGCGCCGTGCTGCCAGACGCCCGCGCGCTTCAAGGCGTCCGCGACCTCCGGCGGCATGTAGGCCTCGTCGTGCTTGGCCAGCACCTCGGAGGCGACGAAGGTGCCGTTCGCACCGATCGTGCCCTGGGCGACGATGCCCTGGCCCTCGCGGAACAGATCCGGCAGCAGGCCCTTGTAGCTGACTCTCACCTCGTTGGCCTGATCGGTAAGCGTGAACTGCACGGCGCCGTCGACGGGATCGCGCTCGACGCTGCCCGGCACGACCAGGCCGCCGAGCCGGAAGCGCCGGTCGGGCTCGACCTTGCCGGTGGCGATGTCGGAGGGCGACGCGAAGAAGGCGACGCTGTCGGAGAGCGCGTAGAGGACCAGGCCCGAGGCGCCGCCCAGCAAGGCCAGGGCGACCAGCAGAAGCGTGAGCCGTTGACGCTTGCGCAGGCGCATCGGTCTACCGCTCGCCGATCGCGCTGCCGGAGCCGGCGTCGGCCACCGTGCGAGGCGCCGCCCGCCGGGGCGCATGCACCTTGGGGCGCCGCAGCGGTGCCGGCCGCACCAGGTCGCGCAGCCGGGCGAGTTCGGCCTCGCGCCGCCGCGCGCTCCACCAGCTCTGAGCCAGCAGCCCGAGCAGCACCAGGGCGGCAAAGCCGAACGCGGACCACACGTAGGCCGCGTACCCACCCATCTGCAGGAACTCGCTCACGACGTTCGCCTGCCCCCGCCTCGCAGCACCCGAATCTCGGGACGGGTCGACCCGGACGGAATCGTACCATCAACCCGCTGAACGAAAGGTAGCCGTAATCTCGGTCCCGTGTCGATGCGTGCAAGTCCTTACGGCATATAAGTCGCAGCGAACCGGCTGCGCCGTTTACCGCGTCTGTGCTAGGAACCGACCAGACGATCTCGGGATTGCTTCGCGTATGCTACCCGCCCTGCCGCTCGCCCGCGTCCTCGACCCGCCGCTCGCACCGCCCGCGCGACCGGATGTCGTCGCTTTGCGCGCGGAGCTCGACGCGCTGCTCGCAGCGACGGAGGCGAGCGGCGAGGCGGCGCTCCTGCCGGTGCTCCGCCGCTGGCTCGACGAGCAGCAGGAGTCCCTGCGCGCGCGCTTCGAGGCCGGCGGCGATCCCGAGATCGTGATCTACGGGCGGGCCATGCTCCTGGACGTCGTGATCCGGAGCCTGCTCGACTTCGCCCTCGCCCGCATCTACCGGCTCGCGAATCCGACCGCGGGCGAGCGTCTGGCCGTCGTCGCCGTGGGCGGCTATGGGCGCGGTGAGCTCGCTCCGCATTCGGACGTCGATCTTCTGTTCCTGCATCCCTACAAGCGCACGCCGCACGGCGAGCAGATGATCGAGTTCCTGCTCTACCGCTTGTGGGATCTCGACCTCAAGGTCGGCCACGCGACCCGCTCGGCCTCGGAATGCCTGCGCCTGGCGCGCTCGGACATTTCCATCTGCACCTCGCTGCTCGAGGCCCGCCTGGTCTGGGGCGACCAGCGGATGTTCGACGAGTTCCACTCCGGCTTCCGAAAGGACGTGATCTCCGGCTCCGGCGCCGCCTTCGTCGAGGCCAAGCTCGCCGAGCGGGCCGCCAGGCATCAGCGCACCGGCGGCAGCCGCTACCTGCTCGAGCCGAACATCAAGGAGGGCAAGGGAGGGCTGCGCGATCTGCACACCCTGTTCTGGCTCGGCCGCTTCCTCTATGGCATCGAGAGCCCGGCCGAGCTGGTCGACCGCGGCGTGCTCACCCGCGAGACCCTGCGCACCTTCATCAAGGCGCGCCGCTTCCTGTGGGCGGTACGCTGTCATCTGCACTACCTCACCGGGCGGCCGGAGGAGCGGCTGACCTTCGACGTCCAGCCCGAGATCGCGCGGCGCATGGGCTATCGCGATCGCAAGACCTCGCGCGCGGTCGAGCGCTTCATGAAGCGCTACTACCTGGTCGCCAAGGAGGTCGGCTCGCTCACCCGGATCGTCTGCGCAGCACTCGAGGAGCAGCATCGGCGGCGGCCGCGGTTCGCGCTCGCACGGCTCGGCATCGGCCGGCGCCGGATCGACGGCATGGTGATCCAGGGCGGCCGCATCATGCCCGCGGACCCGGGCCTGTTCGTGCGCGAGCCGATCGCCATGCTGCGGCTGTTCCACCTGGCGCAGGAGCGCGGCCTCGACATCCATCCCGAGGCCCTGCGGGCGATCACGCAGAACCTCGGCCGCATCGATCAGAGCGTGCGCGAGGACCCGGCGGCGAACGCGCTATTCCTCGCCATGCTCACCTCGCGCAAGGACCCGGCCACGACGCTGCGGCGCATGAACGAGGCGGGCGTGCTCGGCCGCCTGGTGCCGGAGTTCGGCCGCATCGTGGCGCAGATGGAGCACAGCCTCTACCACGTCTACACGGTCGACGAGCACACGATCCAGGCGATCGGCGCCCTGCATCAGATCGAGACCGGCCTGCTCGCGGACGAGTTGCCGCTCGCGACCAGCCTGATGCCCAAGGTGCTCTCGCGCACCGAGCTGTACGTCGCGCTGTTCTTCCACGATCTCGGCAAGGGCCGCAGCGGCGATCACTCCGAGATCGGAGCCGAGCTGGCCGAGCAGGCGGGGCCGC
>CAZXYL010000848.1:0-10010 GCA_964644915.1 uncultured Geminicoccaceae bacterium | reverse complement strand
GCCTATCGCTTTGACGATCGTCCCGACGTGCCGTTCCTCGTCGCGACCCACGCGCCTTACCGCAGGGCGCTGTTCCGCTCCAAGAAGATCCTCTTCATGGTGCGCGAGCCCAAGGACCTCATGGTCTCGTCCTGGTTTCATGAGACCAGGCACGGCGGCGGCTATGGGCGCGGGATCAAGGCGTTCCTGCGCGACCCCGATCTCGGCCTGGCGAAATACCTGCGGCACACCAACAGCTGGGCCGAGCACCTCGACCCCCATCCACATCTGCTCGTGAGCTACGAGCAGCTCTCGGCAGACACCCCGGGCGCCTGTCGCGCCGCACTCGCGTTCTTCGGCGTGGCGGTCGACGAGCCGGCGCTCCAGCGGGCGATCGATGCCTCGAGCTTCCAGGCCATGCAGGCGATCGAGCGCGAGGCCGGCATCCCCGGCCACCGCTACGACCGGCAGGATGACCAGAGCCTGCGCGTGCGCCGCGGCAAGATCGGCGGCTACGTCGACCATCTCGACGAGGACGACATTGCCTTCGTCGAGGAGCACTGCCGGACACGCCTGGGGCGTGCCGCCCAGGAATTCCTGGCGCGCGCCGGCATCGACCTCGCGCAGGACGGCTCAAGCGCCTTTGAGCTCCGCCGCGAACCGCCGCACCGTCGCGGGCGAGAGGGTGGCCCAGGTGCGGATGCCGAGACGCCGGCGTGCGATCCAGGCCAGCAAAAGGTTGTAGAACGCCAGTGACAGGGCGGTGATCAGCGCCACGCCCACAGCACCGTAGTCCGGAGCCAGCGCCGCGTAGCCGAGCACCGTGCCGATCGAGGTCGCGATGCCGGCCAGCACGACGTCCCGCTGGTGGCCAGTCATGGTGAGCGTGATCGCGCACGAGCCGAACGCCACGTGCAGCCACTGCCCGAGCGCCAGCAGCACGACGATGGCGTAGCCTCGGGCGTAGGTGGATGTGAACACGAGCTCGAGCGCCTGCGCGCCGAACAGCGCGAACAGGCCGACGAGGCAGAGCGCCGGCAGCGCGCTGATCGTGGCCGTGGCGCGCACGACCTTCTCCAACCGGTCCAGCCGCTTCTGGCTGTGCAGCTCGGCCAACATCGGCGCGAGGGCCGCGTTGCAGATGGTGAGCGGGATCCCGACCAGGAGCGCCAGGCGGGACGCCGCGCCGTAGAGGGCGACCTCCTCGGACGGCCGGAACATGGCGAGAATCCACAGGTCCGCCCCGGCCAGCAGCCAGAGATTGAGGCGCACCAGCATGAACGGCGGTCCGTGCCGGAGCACCTCGAGATCCCGCCAGGGCTCGCCGTGGCGCCCGATCGCCCGGAGCCGCCGGCGCAGCAGGAGCAGCGCCAGGGCGCCCACCGCCGTCGCGCACAGCACCGTCGCCGTGAGCACCTCCGCGAGCCCGATCGGCACGGCCGTGATCCAGGCGACCACGAGCACCGCCATGAGCAGCAGGCGCTGTGCCAGGGTATCGCCCAGGAGCGAGGCCGCGCGCAGATCGTGGAAGCCGCGCAGCGTCTCGACGCACAGGTCGATCAGCGCGTACAGCAGGACCAGCGCGCCGATCGCCCGGAGCACGGGCACGAGGATCGCGCCATCGCGAAGCGCACCGGCGAGCAGCCTGCCGGGGCCGGTGGCGATCGCCGCGCCCAGGATCGCGCCGCCGAGCACCGTCACGGCGAGTGCGACGTGGACCGCCCGCCTCGCCGCCTGCGGCCGGTCCGTGGCGAGTGCTGTGGCGACGAGCTTGACCATCGGCCGTGCCAGCCCGCCCTGGGCCACGATCGCGAGCAGGGCCACGAGGCTGGTGGCGAGGAAATAGGCGCCGAGCTCCGCCGGCGGCAGGAGCCGGGCGAGCAGCATGGCAAGTGCCAGGCCCGCCGGCAGGGCCAGCGCCCGCCCGAGCAGCGCCCAGCCGCCGCCGCGCAGAAGGCGCCGCCGCAGCAGATGGCCGGGCGATGGCGCGGCGACCGAGCTCACCGGGCTCGACCCTTGCCCGCGCGAGCGACCGCGGGTCGCAGATCGGGCCCTTGCATGTGGGTCGGGAATTCCCGATAACCCATCCGGCGTTGTGCTGGGCGCTGCACCGAGCGGCTTCGCCACGACCCGGCCATCAAGACGTCGGCTCGCCTTCGAGAACCAAGTCAGATCGCGCGAGGAACGATCTTGTCGGAAGACGCTCGACCGCTCTGTACCCTGATCATCCGCAGCTACAACGAGGAAGCCCACATCGGCCGTCTGTTGAGCGGTGTCATGCAGCAGACGCTACAGGATGTCGAGATCATTCTGGTCGATTCGGGCTCGACCGATGCCACCGTCTCGATCGCGAGGCAATACCCGGTGCGGGTCCTCACGCTGGCACCGGAGGCCTTCTCTTTCGGGCGGGCGCTGAACCTCGGCTGCGCGTCGGCGCGGGGCGACTTCCTGGTCTTCGCGAGCGCGCACGTCTACCCGGTCTACCGCGACTGGCTGGAGCAGCTGCTCGCGCCTTTCGCGGACCCCGAGGTGGTCCTGACCTACGGCCGTCAGCGCGGCGCGCCGAGCAGCAAGTACGCCGAGCGGCAGGTCTTCGCGCACTGGTACCCGGCGACGTCGGTGCCACGCCAGCGGCATCCGTTCTGCAACAACGCCAACGCCGCGATCCGCCGCGCATCCTGGAATGTCCTGCGTTACGACGAGACGCTGACCGGGCTCGAGGATATCGACTGGGCGCATCGGGCGCTCGACGAGGGCGGCGAGCTCGCCTACGTCGCCGAGGCCGAGGTGATCCACGTCCACAACGAGACCGCGGGCCAGATCTATCGCCGCTACTGGCGGGAGGCGCTGGCGCTCAAGCGCATCTTCCCGGAAGAGCGGCTCTCGCTCGTCGAATGCGCGCATCTGCTCGCGCGTAACATCCGCTCCGACGCCTGGCATGCCTGGCACGAGCGCGAGCTGCGCGGGCGCATCGCCGAGATCGCCCTGTTCCGGCTGATGCAGTTCGCCGGCACCTGGCGCGGCCTCAACCAGCGCCGCCCGCTGACCAGCGAGACCAAGCGCCGCTTCTATTATCCGAAGCGGCTGGAGCGCCCGGAGCCGGCGGCGGTCGAGCCCGTCGGCCGGCCGCGCGTCCGCTACGCCGCCGGTCCCGAAGAGGTCCAGGTGGAGCCGTGACGGTTCGTCTCGCCGCGCTCCTGCCCATGCGGCACGCGAGCGTCCGCGTGCCCGGCAAGAACTACCGCCCGTTCGCGGGACGCCCGCTCTACCACCACATCCTGGAGCAGCTGCTCGCCTGCCCGCGCATAGACCGGGTCGTGATCGATACCGACAGCGACTTCCTGCGCGCCGATGCGGCCAAGCACTTCCCGCACGTGACCGTGCTGGAGCGTCCGGCGCATCTGCGCGCCGACACGGTGCCCATGAACGACGTCCTGCTCAATGCCGTGAACCAGGTCGAGGCGGAGTTCTACCTGCAGACGCACAGCACCAACCCGCTGCTGCGCGCCGGGACCATCGAGGACGCGATCGGCCGCTTCCTGGAGTCCTACCCGGTTCACGACAGCCTGTTCTCGGTCACGCGCCTGCAATCTCGGCTCTGGGACCAGCTGGTCCGGCCGGTCAACCACAATCCAGCACTCCTGCTGCGCACCCAGGACCTGCCGCCGATCTACGAAGAGAACTCGTGTCTCTACCTGTTCACGGGCGACATCCTGCGGCGGCGCCACAACCGCATCGGCGAGCGGCCGCTTCTGTACGAGATCGAGCGGCTGGAGGCCTGGGATATCGACGAGGAGCTGGACTTCAGGGTCGGCGAGTTCCTCTACCGGGCGCGCGCCGAAGCCGGCAGCGGCATTGTGCCCGGCATGCCCGCCGGATCGGCCTGAGGAGCCCCCGATGGCGACTGCAAGGGAGACCGTGCAGGCCGTGGCGCCGGGGCCGCTCTGGCACGGCCTGCGGCAGCTCTACCGCGTCGCCTACAAGGAGCCCGCCTGGCGGCTCAGCGCCAAGCGCCGGGCGAGCGTGGCGCGGCTCGAGGCTCTGCGCGACCGCCACCGCGGCGAGCGCTGCTTCGTGCTGGGCAACGGGCCGAGCCTCGCGCGCACCGATCTCCGGCGGCTCGCCGACGAGCGGACCTTCGGCCTCAACCGCATCTATCTCAAGTTCGGCGAGCTGGGCTTCGCCACGACCTACCATGTCTGCGTCAATACGCTGGTGGTCGAGCAGTGTGCGCGCGAGATCGAAGCGCTGCCCTGCCCCAAGTTCATCGGCTGGGACGCGCGCCGGCACATCCGCTTCACCGACGACATGGTGTTCGTGCGCGCGCTCGAGCAGCCCGGGTTCTACGCCGAGCCGGCGGACGGGCTCTGGGAAGGCTCGACCGTGACCTACGTCGCGATCCAGCTCGCCTTCTTCATGGGCTTCGACCCCGTGATCCTGATCGGCGTCGACCACGACTTCGCGACCAAAGGCGAGCCCGGCAAGGTGGTGGTCTCCCAAGGCGACGATCCGAACCACTTCGACCCTGGCTACTTCGGCAAGGGCTTCCGCTGGCAGCTGCCGAACCTGCCGACCTCCGAGGATGCCTATCGCCTCGCCCGGCGGCACTTCGAGGCTTGCGGCCGGCGCATTCTGGATGCCACCGTTGGCGGCAAGCTCACGGTCTTCGAGAAAGTCGAGTACGATCGCTTGTTCTAGGGCAGGATCTTGGCGGTCGACATGACGCTTTCGCCCGGCGAGCTGCCATCCGGGACCGACCTCGGGCCGACCGGCGCCGCGCGTCCCCTCGTCAGCATCATCACCGTGGTCCTGAACCGGGCGGCGACCCTCGAGCGCGCCATCCGAAGCGTTCAGGCGCAGAGCTATGCCCCGATCGAGCACGTCGTGATCGACGGCGGCTCGAGCGACGGCACGCTGGAGATCATCCGGCGTCACGCCGATCGCTTGGCGCACTGGACCAGCGGGCCCGACGCCGGGATCGCCGACGCCTTCAACAAGGGGCTGCGCGCCGCGCGGGGCGAGCTCATCGGCCTGCTCAACGCCGACGACTGGCTGAGTCCCGATCAGGTGGCGCGCGGAGCCGGCGCGCTCGAGCACAGCGGCGCCGATTTCGTGTTCGGCGATCTGGTCTATCATGACGCCGCGGGTCGGGGGGTGCACCGGATCCGCGGCGATGCCGGTTACGCTGGCACGCTCGCCCACGGCATGCCCGACATCAACCATCCGACGCTGCTCGCGCGCCGCCGGGTGTACGAGGAAATCGGCGGGTTCGACCCGGCCTGGCGCTTCGCCATGGATTACGACTGGCTGCTGCGGGCGCACCGCGCCGGCGTCCGAGGCGTCTACGCGCCGGACCTCGTCGGCCACATGAGCCTCGCCGGGGCGTCCGATCGCGAGTGGCGCCGGGCGCTGGACGAGGTGCGCCGCATCTCGATCCGGCACGGCTATCCGGGGGGCCTGGCGCTTGCTCGCTACGCCTGCCGCCTCGGCAAGGGCGCCGTCCGGCGCGTCGTCGCGCGCACCGTCCCGGCGCACCTGCACGATCGGCTGCGGCGGCGGATCAATCGTCGGTTTGCGCAGGAGACCTAAGGAACCGGCATGGCTCGTGCGCTCGCGACCCCGGCAATTGGCGAGTGGGCGGCCGGCCCGGTGCTCGGCCGCCGCCTGCAGCACGTGCTCTGCATCCTGGTCGCCGCATCCGCGATCAAGACCCCGCTCGACATCCCGCTCTATTGGAATGCCGGGCTCCTGCTGCTCGGCCTGTTCGCCCTCGTGGTCGTGCAGTCCTTGCAGCGCGTCTTCATCTGGATGCTGGTCCTGGTGATGCTCGGCGCCGTGCTCGCGGTCATGAGCGGCACGGTCGCGACCAGCGGGCCCCGCCTGGCCCAGCTCCTCCTGATCGTCTTCGCGGCGAGCCTGATCGCGCGCCTCGATCCGGACCTTCTGGTCCGCTATCTGGTCCTGCTCCTGCCCATCATCATCCTGGTCACCATCGCCGAGGGGCTTCTGCCGGAGCCTCTGTTCCACGAGCGCAAGCTGTTCGATCACCGGGTGCAGCGCTACGGCGGGCTGTACGGCGATCCGAATTACAGCGCGATGCTGTACGGCGCGATCGCGGTGCTGCTCGCGCACCACCGGCCGAGAATCCTGGCGCTGGCACCTTTCCTCATGGCCGTGCCGACGCTCTCGCGCGGCATCATCGTCGCCGTATTCGGCTGGCTCACTGCGGTCCTGCTGCGGCGCCGGGTGGTTCTGGTCAGCACGTCGATCGTGATCCTGCTCTGCCTGCAGCCGGTGCTGGTGCTGGCGCTCGATCGCCTCCTCGACGAGAGTGCCCGCGCCGCCCTGCTCCGGCTGTCGACCGAGCGCCTGGGTATCTGGAGCGCGTATGCCAAGATGGGTCTCAGCCATCCGCTGGGCGTGGGGTATTTCCAGGGTTTGGAGGAGATGCCGAGGTTCGCGCCGGGCCTGCCCGAGTGGTATGCGCACAGCCTGTACATGCAGGTCTTCGGGGAGTTCGGCTGGCTGGGCTATCTGGCATTCGTGGGCCTCCTTCTGCACCTGACCGCCAGGGTGGCTCGCCGGGCGCCGGATCAGCTGCCGATCCTGGTCTTCCTGCTCACCGGCTACGCCTTCGTCAACGGGCTCTCGGACTGGGCGTTCTGGGTCGTGATCGGCTACCTTCTGGCCCGGGCGGACGGCGCGCCGACCGAGCCGGCAAGGCCGTGATCGTGCTCGAGGCGGTGGCGGACGGCCGCCTGAGCGGCGGCACCACCCACGTGCTGCAGCTGATCGAGACGGTGCGGCGGGAGCTGCCGGTCGAGGTCCATCTGGTGAGCCAGGGGGGCTCGCCGGCGCTGGCGGAGGCGGAACGGCGGGGGGCCGTGGTCCACGGCGTCGATTTCTTCGCCTCGCGGCTTGATCCCCGGATCTGGTGGCAGCTCAGGCAATTGGTCACCCGCCTGCGGCCGGCGCTGATTCACGCCCACGGCGCGCGGGCGGCCCTGCCCCTGACCGGCGCCGGCGCGGCACGCCACGGCAAGCTGCTGTACAGCGTGCACGGCTATCATTTCGTCGGCAAGCTCCCGGGTTTGCGCCAGCTCGCGATCTGGGCCGAGCGCCGGTGCAGCGCGCGCGCCGATCTGACCCTGTTCGTGTCCGAGCACGACCGGGTGCTCGCCGGGCGCTGCCGCATCCCGGCAACCGACGGCCGCTGCCGGATCATCCGGAACGCGATCGATCTCGCAGCGCTGCCCGAGACGCAGGACGGCGACCCGCGTCTGCTCGCGTTCCTCGGCCGCCTGAGCCCGGAGAAGAACCCGCTGGCGGCCCTCGACATCCTTTCTCGTCTGCGCGAGGGCGGCTACCGGCTCGTGGTCATCGGAGACGGCCCGCTGCTGGGCGAGATGCAGCGGCGCGCGGCGACGCTCGACCTCGAGGCGCGGGTCGAGTTCCGCGGCAGCCTGCCGCGGCCGCAGGCTCTGGCGGAGCTCGGCCGCTGCGGCGCGCTGCTCGTCCCCTCGCGCTGGGAAGGCCTGCCGCTGGCACCCCTCGAGGCCATGGCCATGGGGGTGCCGGTCGTGGCGCACGCGGTGGGCGGCATCCCGGAGATCGTGGAGCACGAGCGGACCGGATTTCTCGTCGAGGGATCGGATGCGGACCCCTACGCCGACGCGATTCGCCGGCTCACCGATACTCACCTGCGCGCCGCCATCATCGCGCGGGCGCGCGAGGTGGTTGCCGCCCGTTTCTCCTGGGCGGCGGCGGAGCGCGACTATCTCGATCTGTACCGTGAAGCGCTGGCGCTGCCATGATCGATCGCTCCCTCAACTACGGGCGGCCGGTGGTGCGCCGGTTTCTTGTGGATTCGCGCCCGTTCCATGAGGTGCTCGACCTCGGGGCCGGCGGCGGTGCCGACCTCGAGAGCGCGCGCGCCGTAGCCCCCGGGTGCCGTCTGCACGCGATCGAAGTCTGGCCGCCCAATGTCGAGCGTTTGCGAGGCCGCGGGGTCGAGGTCGTGGGCCTCGACCTGGAACGCGACAGCCTGCCCTTCGCCGATGCCGCGATCGATGTCGTCATCGCCAACCAGATCCTGGAGCACACCAAGGAGGTGTTCTGGATCTTCCACGAGATCGCGCGCGTTCTGCGGCCGCACGGGCACCTGATCCTGGGCGTGCCGAATCTCGCCTCGTTGCACAACCGCCTCCTGCTGCTCGCCGGACGACAGCCGAGCGTCATCCAGACCGCATCCGCCCATGTGCGCGGCTTCACCAAGCGCGACCTGCTGCGCTTCCTCGAGCAGGCCTGGCCCGGAGGCTTCGTCCTGCGCGCGCACGCCGGGGCGAATTTCTATCCCTTCCCGCCGCTGATCGCGCGACCGTTGGCCAAAGTATTACCGAGTTTCGCGTGGGGGTTGTTTTTGCATCTGAGAAAGGCGGATCAGTATCGGGGCGAGTTCGTTGATTTCCCGACCCGCGCCCGGCTCGAGACCAATTTCCACACCGGCAATGCAGACACGCCCACGTTGAAGCGCGCCCTTCGCTCGACAAGCTATCCTCTTGCGAAAAACTAGGGCTTGCTAGTGGAAACCATTCCGCGCTATGCCCGCCCCAACTGAAAATGATGCCGTGGTCGCCTCACCACGTCGGGCCTCGTGTGATGGACATCCCAGCGGCGACTCCGCTCCAGATCGACGCGCGCAACCGTCGCGCGATGCACGAGCCCTGGCTGCTGGCCGGCATCGATCTGCTGGTGCTGTTCGCCTGCTTCGCGATCGGGCGGGTCACCAACTGGGTGGTCAACGGCCTCACCTTCGAACAGGCGCTGTTCGGCTGGCGCACTCACTACGGTGACACGCGACTGCTGATTTACGCAGGCCTGGCGCTGTGCTGCCTGATCGCCTTCCGGCAGCTCGGCCATTACGCCCGGCGGCGCCCGTTCTGGCAGGAGCTCGGCGACGTCATGGCGGTGGTCGCCATCATGGCCGTGCTCGATGCCGCCCTCGTGTTCCTGACGAAGACCAACTTCTCGCGGCTGTGGTGGGGCACGAGCTGGACGCTGGTGGCCTTGATGCTGCCGCTGACCAGGTTCGCCATCAAGAAGTTGCTCCTGGCGCACGGAGCCTGGTCGCGGCCGACCGTGATTCTGGGCACCGGCGGCAACGCGCTCGATGCGGCGAGCGCGCTGGCCAGCGAGCCGGTGCTCGGCTTCGACGTCATCGCGTTCATCCAGCCGCCCTGCCAGCCCCAGGCGCCGGGCTACATCGAGATCGAGGGCCGGCGCCTGCCGGTCCTGCCCTCGGCGCCCTATCCGGATCTGTTGCCCTCTCATCTCGGGCGGGTGCACGTCGTCGTCGCTCCCGAGATCGACGAGATGGAGGCCTGCGCCGCCTTCATCGAGCGCCTCAGCCTGCACTACGGCGACGTCGACATCGTCTCGCCGATGCGCGGGCTGCCGCTGGTCGGCACGCGCGTGACCCACTTCTTCAGCCACGACGTGCTGGCGCTGCGGCTCTACAACAACCTCGGCCGGCCCTGGCCACGGCTGGTCAAGCGCGCATTCGACCTGGTGGTCGGCAGCGTCTTCCTTCTCATGGTGGCGCCCTTGTTCGGCTTCATCAGCTGGCAAGTGGCGCGCACCGGCAGGCCCGTGTTCTACCGCCACGAGCGCATCGGCAAGGGCGGCAAGCCCTTCAGATGCCTCAAGTTCCGGACCATGGTGCCGGACGCCGATGCCGTGCTCACCCGTCATCTGGCCGAGCGTCCCGAGGCCCGGGCGGAGTGGGCGCGCGACCAGAAGCTGCGGGACGATCCGCGCATCACCCCGATCGGCGCCTGGCTGCGCCGCACCTCCCTGGACGAGCTGCCGCAGCTGATCAACATTCTGCGCGGCGAGATGAGCCTGGTCGGGCCGCGCCCGATCGTCGAGGAGGAGCTGCCGCGCTACGGCAGCAACCTCGTCTACTACATGGAATGCACACCGGGCCTCACCGGGCTCTGGCAGGTGAGCGGCCGCAACGACCTCGATTACCG
>CAZXYL010000847.1:0-2580 GCA_964644915.1 uncultured Geminicoccaceae bacterium | reverse complement strand
TCGATCACCGGCATGGGCGTGCGCGGGCGGGTCGACGGCCGCGCGGTGGCGCTCGGCAACCAGCGCCTGCTGGAGGTGCTGAACGTCGATCCCGGCGACCTCGCGGCGCGCGCGGAGGAGCGGCGGGCTGACGGCGAGACGGTCATGTTCGTCGTCCTCGACGGCCGGCCGGCCGGCCTGATCGGGGTCGCCGACCCGATCAAGGCGACCACGCCCGACGCGCTCCGAGCCCTGCGCGAGGAGGGGCTCCGGATCGTGATGGTCACCGGCGACAACCGCACCACCGCCCTGGCCGTGGCGCGCAAGGTCGGCATCGACGAGGTCCAGGCCGAGGTCCTGCCCGAGCACAAGAACGACGTGGTGCGGCGCCTGCGCGAGGAGGGCAGGGTGGTCGCCATGGCGGGCGACGGCATCAACGACGCGCCGGCGCTCGCCCAGGCCGACGTCGGCATCGCCATGGGCACGGGCGCGGACGTCGCCATGGAGAGCGCCGGGATCACGCTGGTCAAGGGCGACCTCGCCGGTCTCGTGCACGCGCGCCGCCTGTCCCGGGCGACCATGCGCAACATCAAGCAGAACCTCTTCTTCGCCTTCGTCTACAACGCGCTCGGCGTGCCGGTCGCGGCCGGGATCCTGTACCCGGTCTTCGGCATCCTCCTGAGCCCGATCATCGCCGCGGCCGCGATGAGCCTCTCCTCGGTCTCGGTGATCGGCAATGCCCTGCGGCTGCGGACGGCGAAGGTCTGAGATCGCCCCTTGACCTTCCAGCTACTGGAAGCTGCAGGCATGAGGTGCCATCTGGATGGCCGGCGCCCTGGTCGTGGGCGAGGAGGTGGGCGATGAACATCGGCGAGGTGGCGGCGCGCTCGGGCCTGCCCGCCAAGACCATCCGCTACTACGAGGACGTCGGGCTGATCCAGCCGGCGCCGCGCTCGGAGAACGGCTATCGGGCGTACTCCGTCTCGGACGTCCATGTGCTGCGGTTCGTGCAGCGCGCCCGCTCGCTCGGCTTCAGCGTCCGGGACTGTCAGCAGCTCCTGGCGCTCTGGCGCGACCCGCACCGCTCCAGCGCCGACGTCAAGGCGCTGACCGAGCGCCGGATCGCCGAGATCGACCGCAAGCTGGCCGAGCTCGCGGGCATGCGCGCGACCCTGGCCCTGCTCGCCGAGCACTGCCACGGCGACGAGCGCCCGGAATGCCCGATCCTCGATGACCTCGCCCTGACCCGGCAATGAGCCGGACGAAGGGCGCGTGGGGCAGGGAGGACGAGATGAAGCTCCTGGTTTCGAAGGCCGCGCAGGCAGCGGTGCTCGCTGCCGTAGCGCTGCCCGGCGGCGCGCTCGCACAGCCGATGGAGCGCTCCTACGGGCCCGGCATGATGTGGGACGGCGGGATTTTCCACATGTTCTTCGGCTTTTTGATGATGCTCCTGTTCCTGGCCGTGATCGTGGCCCTCATAGTGCTCGCGGTGCGCTGGCTCGGCGGCCCGGGCCGGCATCTGTTCCAGGAGCCCCGGCCGGCCGGCCGGAGCGCGCTCGACATCCTGAAGGAGCGGCTCGCCAAGGGCGAGATCGACGTCGCCGAGTACGAGGAGCGCAAGCGCGCGCTCGGCGAGTGAAGCGCCGGAGTGCGGGCGAGGGGCCCGGTCGGTGGCAAGCGGAGGACATCCCGTGCGTGACGTAAGATCGCTGTTCACCCTGGCCGCGGCTCTGGTCATGCTCGGCGCGGGGGCCGAGCGGGCGCTGGCACAAGGCGCGGAGCACGGTGCCCACCAGGGCGCGGCGGAAGCTGCTGCCAGCGGCCCGTCCGAGCAGGCCTACATGGAAGCCGCCGACCGGATGCATCAAGGCATGATGATGGAGCTCACAGGGGATCCGGACCTCGATTTCGCCCGCGGCATGATCCCGCACCACCAGGGCGCGATCGACATGGCGAGGGTGCTGCTCGAGCACGGGCAGGACCCGGAGCTCAGGCAGCTGGCCGAGGCGATCATCGAGGCGCAGGAGGCCGAGATCGCCTTTCTGCGCGCCTGGCTGGAACAGCGGGGCGGCTGATAATATTCGCGAGGTATTCACCCGGCAATTAACAATGATGCGAAGTATATTGTCATAAAAGGAAGAGACCCGGGTCCCCACTGTTGACCAACCAGACGGCAAGGATCGGAGGGTGCACCATGGCAGCTCAGAAAACGGCAGCAGCAGTACGGGAAACCGAGCGGTCGTCGCAAGATGCCGCCGAGCACGCAACCGAAGTCTACGATGAATTGCTCACGCTCAGTCGGGAAAACATGGAGAAGATCGGCACCGCCAGCCTCTCGATGCTGAACGGGTTGGCATCCGTCGGCTCCGGATGGGCGTCGGCCTGGACCGATCAGGCGCTCATGAG
Source organism: uncultured Geminicoccaceae bacterium (assembly GCA_964644915.1). Lineage (GTDB taxonomy): Bacteria > Pseudomonadota > Alphaproteobacteria > Geminicoccales > Geminicoccaceae > CAZXYL01. The sequence continues at coordinate 195 of CAZXYL010000847.1, read as the reverse complement.
CCTCGAGGCCACGCAGAAGCTCGCCGGGTGCCGCACGTGGCAGGACATGGCCGCGGTGCAGAACGATTTCACCCGGGCGAGCCTGGAACGGATGTGCTCCGAGATCACGCGCAGTGCCAATCTGACCACCGGGGCCATGACCGAGACCCTCGGCCCTCTTCAGGAAGTGACGGAGAGGACGATGCAGACCGCCTC
>CAZXYL010000846.1:0-7350 GCA_964644915.1 uncultured Geminicoccaceae bacterium | reverse complement strand
GCCGAGTTCCTGCGCTCGGACGTCGTGATCATGGGGATCGTGGTGATCGGCGCGCTCGCCTGGCTGTTCGACCTGTTCATGCGCCGGGTCGAGCGCGCGCTGGTGCCCTGGAAGAGCCGGATGTAGGCGACTCAGCCGCTGGGCAGGCGCGCGAGCCGCTCCTTCGCCGCGCGCACGTCGTCCTGGACCTGCAGGAGCACGTCGCGCGCGCGCGCGGGCAGATCCGGGCGTTCGAGCGCGGTCGCGACCGCCTCCTCCAGCCCGTCCTCGGCCGCGCGCAGCTCCTCGACCAGCGCGTCCAGCTCCGCGGCGGAGAGAGCCGCCTTCACCCGCACCAGCGCGTCGCGCACGGTCTCGTAGTCGGAATCCGGGGCGCGCGGCAGGTCGCCCAGCGCGCGCAGATGCTCGGCCAGCTCCTCCGCGGCCGCATGACGGGCGCGTGCGATGTCGAGGAAGGTCTGGGCGATCGCTTCGTCCTCGACCACCGAGGCGGCGTTCTCGTAAGCGTCCGCGACATCCTCGCAGGCCACGATGACGTCGTTCAAGGCGGTCTGCAGCTCGGTCCTCAGCATGGCAGCGCTCAGGTTCCTTCGGGCGCGAAGACGCGCAGCGCATGGGGCAGCACGGTGAAGCGCGCCGGCGTCTCTCCGACGATCTCGCCATCGGCATTGATCGGCATCGGCCGCTCGGTCCAGACCTCGAGCTCGCGCCCCCGCACGACGAGCACGGGCCCGCGGCTCTCGAGCCGGCCGGTCAGCAGCCCGGGCACCACCGCCAGCATGCGCCAGAAGCTCGCTGCCTCGAAGCAGGCGAGGTCGAGCCGGCCGTCGTCGATCGCGGCGCCCGCGGCCACGATCAGCCCGCCGCCGTAGTAGCGGCTGTTGCCGATCGCGATATGCAGCGCCTGGGCCTCGAATGCCTTGCCGTCGCAGGTGATTTTGGCCCGGAACGGCCGCGCGCGCACATAGGCCTGCACCGCGCTGATCAGGTAGCTGAGCCCCCGCCACAGGCGCTTGCGCCCGGTCGTCTGATAGCGCAGGACATCGCTGCCGAGCCCCACGCAGGCCGCCGTGAAGAACGGCCGCTCTCCGGCCGTCCCGAGATCGATCGGCCGTGTCCGGCCGGCCGCGATCACCCTTGCGACCTCGGGCAGGGAGCGGGGGAGAGAGAGCGTGCGGGCGAGATCGTTGCCGGTGCCGAGCGGCAGGATGCCGAGCGGCAGCCCGGTCTCGACCAGGGCCTCGGCGGCGGCGTTCATGGTGCCGTCGCCGCCCGCGATGACGACCAGATCCATGCGCTCCCGCCCGTCGCGCAGCGCTTGCGCCATCTCCCCGGGGCTGCTCGTATCGTACCGGAGGATCGCCAGGCCTTCCCCTTCGAGGGTTGCGATCGCGCGTGCCAGCTCGGCGGCGCGCCCTCCGCTGTGACGGTTGACCACCAGGAGCGCGCGCCTGCCGGCGATCTCACGACGCGGCATGCTCCACCATGCCGCTTGGTGCGGCTGCGAAGGTCTCCGGTACGAACACCGAGATCGCCTTGCGTACGACGTCGAATTGCGCGGGCGTGCGCGTGGTGATCTCGCCGTCGGTGTTGACCGGCATGGGCCGCCGGGTGCGCAGTTCGATCTCGCGGCAGCTCATCACCATGGCCTCTTTGCGCCGCTTGAGCCGGCCGCGTCGCAGCGCGGGGAACAGGACCACCAGGCGCCAGAAGCCGAGCGGCTTCAGGCAGTAAAGGTCGAGGCGAGCGTCGTCGATCGCCGCATCCTCCGAAACCGTCATGCCGCCGCCATAGTAGCGGCCGTTGCCGACCGTAATCTGGATCGCCTGCAAGGTTAAGGCTCGGCCGTTGCAGCGCAGGCGGGCGCGAAACGGCCGGGTGCTGCGCCAGGCGTCGGTCACGCTGAAGACGTAGGCCAACAGCCACCAGCGCCGCTTGCGCTCGACCGTGTGGTGGCGGGTGAGCTCCGCGGCGAGGCCGACGCTCGCGGCGGTGAAGAAGTGCTTGCCGTTGACCCGGCCCAGATCGATGGCATGGCGGCGGCCGGCGGCGATGATCATCAGCGCCTCGGGGATCGAGGTCGGGATGCCGAGCGTGCGGGCGAGGTCGTTGCCGGTGCCGAGCGGCAGGATGCCGAGCGGCAGCCCGGTCTCGACCAGGGCTTCGGCCGCGGCGTTCATGGTGCCGTCACCGCCGGCGAGAACCACCAGATCCACCCGGTCTCGCTCGCGGCGGATCGTCTCGCCGATCTCCGTCGGCCGGTCGATCAGGCGCTCGAGCACCTCGAAGCCGTGCCGCTCGAGGACCTCCACGGCCGCGGACAGGTCCGTCTCGCCGAGCCGGCTGTAACGATTGACGATGAGCAGGGCGCGCTGGCCCACGGGCGTGGTTCCCCATCTCGGGATCGCCCCTTGTGAACGCCGGCGCGCGGCAGGAATTCCTGCCGCTCACGCGCGGGCCGCCACGAGGGTCTCAGGCGACCTCGTAGGGCTTGTACTTCTCCAGGTAGCGCACCGGCTTTTTGAGCGCGTCGCGGCGGAACGGCTCGCCCAGCTCCTGGGTGAGGTCGATCTCGATCACGGTACAGAGATCCGCGCTCGTGGCCTCGCGCAGCGCATCACCGATCTGATCCGGCGCGTCGACACGGATGCCTTTTGCGCCCATGGCCCGCGCGATCCCGGCGAAGCTCGGGTTCTCCAGGTTGGTGCCGACGTAGCGGTCGGCGTAGTAGTCGATCTGGTTCTTCTTCTCCGCGCCCCACTGGCGGTTGTTGAAGACCACCGCGACGGCCGGGATGTCCTCGCGCACGCAGGTCAGGACCTCGTTCAGGCTCATGCCCCAGGCGCCGTCGCCGACATAGGCGACCGCCGGGCGGTCGGGGGCCGCGACCTTGGCGCCCATCGCGGTCGGGAAGGCGTAGCCGCAGTTGCCGAAGCTCATCGCGGCGAAGAAGCTGTTGGGGCGCTCGAAGCGCAGATAGCTGTTGGCGACCGAGCAGACGTTGCCGATGTCGGTCGTGACCATGGCGCTTGCGGGCATCGCTCTCTCGAGCTCGCGCAGCGCCCGCCGGGGCGGGATCGGCGTGCCGCCGGCGGACGAGAGGCCGGCCAGCTCCTCCTCCCAGGCCGCCTTCTGGCGCCGCACCTCGTCCTCGCGCGCAGCACGCGTCTCGCGCCCGGCGAGCGGCTGGTTCTGCAGCCGGTTCAACAGCTCGGCCGCGGCAAGCCGCGCATCGCCCACCACCCCCACGTCGATCTTCTTGGTCAGGCCGATCATGCGGTGATCGGGGTCGACCTGCACGATGCGCGCATCCTTCGGCCAGTACTCGATGCCGTACTGCGGCAGGGTGCCGAACGGGCCGAGCCGGGTGCCGAGCGCCAGGACCACGTCGGCCTGGGCGAGAATCCGCATCGCGGCTTTGGAGCCCTGATAGCCGAGCGGGCCGCAGTACAGCTGGTGGCTGTTGGGGAAGCTGTCGTTGTGCAGGTAGCTCGAGACCACCGGCGCGCCGAGCTGCTCGGCCAGCGCCACCGCCTCCTCGACCCCGTGCGAGAAGATCACGCCGCCGCCCGCGACGATCACCGGGAATCTCGCCTCCTTGAGCGCGTCCGCGGCGGCAGCGAGGCTCGCCGGCCCGCCGGCCGAGCGCTCGATGCGCACCGGCTTCGGGATCTCGACGTCGATGGTGCCGTAGAAGTGGTCGCGCGGGATGTTGACCTGCACCGGCCCGCGCTCGGCGAGCGCCAGATCGAGCGCGCGCGAGGTGAGCTCCGCCAGCCGGTCCGGCCGGTTCACGTGCACCTGGAACTTCGTGATCTTGGAGAAGATCGGCATCTGCTCGGTTTCCTGGAAACCGCCCATGCCGATGGTGGCGCTGCCGGTCTCGGGCGTGATGCAGACCACGGGCGAGTGCGCCCAGTAGGCGGCCGCGATGCCGGTGACGAAATTGGTGATGCCCGGCCCGTTCTGGGCGATGCACAACCCGTGGCGGTCCAGGACCCGCGAGTAGCCGTCGGCCATGTGCGCGGCGTTCTGCTCGTGCGCGACCGAGATGAAGCGGATGCCCGCCGGCTCGAAGATGTCGAGCGCGTCCATGTACGCCGAGCCCACGATGCCGAACGCGGTGGTGATGCCGTGCGCCGCGAGCGTCTCGACGAACGCTTCGCTCGGCGTCATGCGGGTCATGCCGGGATGCCTCCTCGGAAGGTTTTGGACCGCGCCAGCCGGCCGCCGGGGCCGCCCTCACCGCACCGCGCGATCACCTTGCTTGGTCGTGGAATGATGCTGGCTAGCCCCTTGCCTGTCCAGACCGGAGTGCATCGGCCCTGATCGCAACGCCAGACCCGGCCAGAGCTCGACAGCACCGCGACCGTCCCCGAAATAGCGCGCGCGAGGTCGAGGTGCTAAAGCTTAGGTGGTAGCGCGGCGCCGGGTTCGGACGTGGCGAGTCGGGTGAGCAGGCAACCCGACGCAACGAGTGCCGCGTCTCGCAACCCAGCCGCACCGAGGCTGCAGAGGATCGCCGATGCTCTTCGATTCCTGGGCCGTGCTCGGCCGCACGCTGGTCGTGGGCACGCTCGCCTACATGGCCCTGGTGCTGCTGTTGCGCATCTCGGGCAAGCGCACGCTGACCAAGCTCAACGCCTTCGATCTGGTGGTCACGGTGGCGCTGGGCTCCACGCTCGCGACCGTGCTCCTGAGCAGGGACGTGGCGCTCGCCGAGGGCATCTTGGCGCTGGGCCTCCTGATCTTCCTCCAGTTCGTGATCACCTGGTCCTCCTATCGCTGGCCCGCGTTCCAGCGGGTGATCAAGGCGGAACCGCGGCTGCTGCTGCACCGCGGCCGCTTCCTTGAGGACGCCATGCGCACGGAGCGGATCACGCGCGAGGAGATCCTGGCCGCGCTGCGGGCCGCAGGCGTCCCCGATGCCAGTCGAGTGGCGGCCGCGGTGCTGGAGACCGACGGCTCGATCAGCATCGTCCCCGAGCCCGCGCCGGACGGCACGGAGGGCACCCTGAGTTCCGTCGTCCGGCCCGGCCCGTAGGCCACTGGCCGTGCCGGGGTCTCCCGCTGTACGCTGGCGGTGAACCGGGTGCTACGCACCAGCGTTGCAGCCGTGTCCGACCGATCGCCTCAGCAGGACGGGAGCCATCATGCAGACAGTCACCGCGCACGGCGCCGCCATCCCGGCGCTCGGCTTCGGCACCTTCCGCCTCGACGATGCGAGCGCCCGGCGCATGGTCGAAGCCGCGCTCGAGATCGGCTACCGGCACATCGACACGGCGCAGATGTACGGCAACGAGCGGGGCGTCGGCGAAGCCATCGCGAGCTCAGACGTGCCGCGCGACGAGATCTGGCTCACGACCAAGATCTGGCCCGACAACTTCCGGAACGGCCAGCTGCAGCGCGCGGCGGCGCAGAGCGTGCAGACGCTCGGCACCGAGCCGGACCTCCTCCTCCTGCACTGGCCGAACCCGAACGTGCCGCTCGCCGAGACCATGCGCGCGCTGCACGCGACGAGGCGCGAGGGCCTCGCCAGCCACATCGGTGTCAGCAACTTCACCCGCGCGCTGATCGAGGAGGCCTGGCGGGTCACCGAGGAGCCGCTGGTGCTCGACCAGGTCGAATACCACCCGTTCCTCTCGCAGAACACCGTGCTCGGCGCCCTGCGCGAGCGCGGCATGGCGCTCACCGCCTACGCCCCGATCGCGCACGGGCGCGTGTTCAAGGACGAGACGCTCGCCCGCATCGGCGCCCGCCACGGCAAGAACGGCGGCCAGGTGGCGCTGCGCTGGCTGCTCCAGCAGGACGGCGTATGCGCCATTCCGGGCTCGAGCAAGGAGGCGCACGCCCGCTCGAACTTCGAGATCTTCGACTTCGAGCTCTCGGAGGACGAGATGGCGGAGATCTCGCGTCTCGGCAGCCCCGAGGGTCGCGTGGTCAACCCGGTCGGCTTCGCGCCGCGGTGGGACCGCGGTTAGGCTCCGGCTCCCCGCTCAGCCGCCGAAATGCGCTTTCAGCGCGTCGAACCCCGTCCGGTACACGCCCTCGGTCAGCGTCTTCTCCATCGCCTCCTTCTGATCGGCCTCGACGTCGAAGGTGGCGGTCCACTCGGCGTAGGTGCGGTCGCCGTCGAGGATCGGGCGCAGCCGGATCGTCGAGACATAGTTCACGATCGGCAGCGGCGAGTTCAGGATGGTGTAGGTGCAGTAGCAATCGACGTCGGAGAACGCCAGGAGCTGCTCGCGGATGTTGCCGCCGTCCTTGAGGTGGAAGTTGCGCACGCAGCCGACCTGGTCGCTCGCCTTGCCGTCCTCGATATGGCTGTTCTCGAAGGCGGGATGCCAGCTGGGCAGGCGGTTGAAGTCGCGGATATGCGCCCACACCCGGGCGATCGGCGCGTCGATCACCGAGCTCCAGTAGACCCTGACCATGCTGCTCCTCCGGTGCGCGAAACGGGGATCGAGCTTAGCCCATTCCGGGTCGAGCGCAACCGGAAGACCTCGGCGGTCCGGCAGGCGGGTCAGTCGAAGGGGCCGAACGGAATCGCGTAGGTCAGATAGAGCTCCTCGGTGCCGGGATTGTCGTCGTGGATGCCGGCATTCGAGATGTGGGCGGCACGGATGCCGAGCCGTGAGCCGCCCTCGAAGCGCCAGGTGAGCTCGAGCGCCTGGCGGAACTGGAACACGCCGCCGAGATCCTTGCTGCTGCCCTGGTGATAGCCGCCCAAGCCCAGCGTCGGCGTGAGATACACCGGGCCCCAGGACAGGTCGATGTAGCCGGCCGCGTAGCCGAAGATGCCCCCGTCGGAGTTGGCCAGCAGGCCCAACGCCGGGCCGATCACGAGCAGCTTGCGCCCGAAGCGGAACTCGGCGTTGATGGCGGCGGCCACATCGTCGTCGTCGAAATCGAAGGCACCCGCACCCGCCTGCAGGAGATGCGGCTCGCTGCCGTGCACCGCGACCGGCCCGAGCTGGAAGGCGACGTTGGGCGCCACCGTTTCCGCCTGCGCCGGCAGCGCCATCACGGCGCAAGCCAGAAGACCCGCCAGCGCGTGTCGGCCCATGCTCGTCTCCCACCCTCGGCGCCACCGGCGCTCGGCTGTCGTGCTTCACCCGCCTTGTACGAGCCGCACGACAAATTTTCGTGAATCGGTGGTGGTCGAGCAGCGCGCCTCAGCTCTCGGCCGCGAGGCGCTCGATCTGGCGCTCGAGGCTGGCGACCAGCTGAGGCACGCCGCCGGCGCGCAGGATCGCCGCAAACTCGGCCCGCTGGCGGGCGAGCTCGCTGAAGGTCGCATCCAGGAGCACATCGATGATCTGCCACTCGCCCTCGAGCTCCCGCACGAGA
>CAZXYL010000845.1:0-3548 GCA_964644915.1 uncultured Geminicoccaceae bacterium | reverse complement strand
CGCGGTGCGCGCGTGCAGCCAGTCTTCCAGTAGCTTCGCTTTCCACGTCCGGCCATGCTCGGCGGCGTAGGTCTTCAGCGCGGCCCACTGTTCAGCCGTTGGCTCTCCGAGCGTGCGCCCGGTCCATGAATCGACTTGCGGGCTCATTGCGCCCCTTGCACGGAAAGCGGTTCGGCGTGCGGGGCATCTGACACTTCCACCGCTACCGTTGAGCAATCCGGCGCCGGCAGGTCCTCGATGTAACTGGCGAGCTTGTGAGTGAACGCTTCCAGCGCCTCGCGGGTGAACCAGAGGTTGAGGCAATCCACCGTGACGACGTGACCCGTGCGTCCTATGTCCGGGAAATGATGGATCGACATGTCCACCACGGCGGAATCGGGAATCGTGGCGGTGACGGTCATGCGGACACCTGCTCGCGCAGCTGAGCAAACACGACGGCCCGCGTCTCTTCGCTCGGCATCCGCACGCCGGCAGCGCTTGCCGCCAGGGCCCAGCCTTTTTCGCTGAGCGCGGCGATCGACTCGGGCGTAGCGCCGGCCTTGCGCAGCACTTTGCAGAGAGCGCGCGCCTTGCGCTCGCGGGCAAGCTCCTGGTGGATGGCACGAGGGCGGGAACTCACAGCGTCCTTAGCCCGCGCGTCGCGAGGATGTGAAGCAGGAAGTCGAGGACGCGGGTCATGCGACCACCTTGAAGGAGCCGCGCGCGATCCGCTCGAGCCGCAGGCGCTCGACGTGAGCGCGCAACAGGGCTTCGAGTCCGCTGAAATCAGGAAGTGCCTTCGTTTCTTCGACCGGGAAACTCAGCGTGCTCATGCAGGCGGAGCACTCCCCAACTGCGATCGGCTGGCCGGGCCACGGCCTCAGGTTCAGGATCGGGTGCTGGTGCAGGCAGCGCGTCATCTGCTGAGGGAGGACCACATACGACTATATCGTGCCGCCCCCGGGGGCTGGAACAATCCAAGTCCGTTGACTCAGGCCGACGCGTTGGCAGTGCTCAGTGATCCGTGGGCTTGGAGAGTTCCTGATCCGGACAGCGATCATATGCTACTTGCCGCAACGGAAGAAGGAAAGTTTCAGGCGCGACGACATCGAGACTGAACTCGCTGCTGTGCTTGCAACGCGCCAGTTAGACTGAAGTCGGATCCTCGCCGAGCAGTAGTTCTAAGCCCGGCTCGCGGCGGGACCCTCGGCGGCGGGCGCCGCGTGCACGCCGTCGGGGCCGTAGAGCTGGCGCGCGCGCGTCTCGAAGGCGCCGACCATGCGCGAGACCGCCTCGTTGAACAGCAGCCCGATCATCTTCTGCAGAATGCGTGACTTGAACTCGAAGTCGACGTAGAAGTCGATGATCGTGCCGCCGTCCTCGGCCTCGATGAAGTGCCAGTGATTGTTCAGGTAGCGAAAGGGGCCGTGGATGTACTCGACGTCGACCAGATCGTAAGGGTGCGGCGTCACCTTGGAGGTGAAGCGCTCCTTGAAGACCTTGAACTGGACCACGAGGTCGGCATAGAAGCTCTCGCCCTCGCGCCTGGTGATCCGCGCCGCCGTGCACCAGGGCAGGAACTCCGGATAGCGGTCGACCTGCGCCACCAGCTCGAACAGCTGCTTTTTGGTGTAGGGCAGATGGCGCTGCTCGGCGTGGGTCGGCATCGGCTCTAGTCCGCCGCGGAGGCGAGGGCCGTCTGCCGCGCGGCGCGCAGGCGCTCGAAATCGTCGCCCGCGTGGTACGAGCTGCGGGTCAAGGGCGAGGCGGAGACCATGAGGAAGCCCTTGGCCCGGGCCATGCGCGCATACTCCTCGAACTCCGCCGGCTCGACGAAGCGCTCGACCGGGTGATGCCGCGGCGTCGGCTGCAGGTACTGGCCGATGGTCAGGAAATCCACGCCCGCCGAGCGCAGATCGTCCATCACCTGGTAGATCTCGCGCTTCTCCTCGCCCAGGCCCACCATGAGCCCGGACTTGGTGAACAGGCCGGGATCGCGCTCCTTGACCCGGTCCAGCAGCCGTAGCGAGTGGTAGTAGCGCGCGCCCGGGCGGACGGCCCGGTAGAGCCTGGGCACGGTCTCGAGGTTGTGGTTGTAGACGTCGGGCCGGGCGGCCACGATCGCCTCGACCGCGCTCCAGGGCTTGCGCAGGAAGTCGGGCGTCAGGATCTCGATCGTCGTGCCGGGCGACGTCTTCCGGATCGCCTCGATGCAGCGCACGAACTGGAACGCGCCGCCGTCCGGCAGATCGTCGCGGTCGACCGAGGTGATCACGATGTGCCTGAGGCCGAGCTCCTCGAGCGCCTCGGCCAGATGGTCGGGCTCGTGCGAGTCGACGTGGCGGGGGAGGCCGGTCTTCACGTTGCAGAAGGTGCATGCCCGGGTGCAGACATCGCCCAGGATCATCACCGTAGCGTGGCCCTGCGTCCAGCACTCGCCGATGTTGGGGCAGGCGGCCTCCTCGCAGACGGTGTGCAGCCGCTTTGCCCGCATCAGCTTCCGGGTGGCGTGATACCCTTCGGAGACCGGCGCCTTGACCCGGATCCAGGGCGGCTTGCGCCGCACGCCGGGGCTGCCGGGCTGGTTCAGGATCTCAACCATCGCGTTTCGCTTCTCCACCCATCGGTCAGAAGTGGATGGCTTGGCCGTAAGCGTCAAGCACGGCCTCGTGCATCATCTCCGAAAGGGTGGGGTGGGGGAAGATGGTGTGCATGAGGTCGAGCTCGGTCGCCTCCACCTGCCGCGCGATCACATAGCCCTGGATCAGCTCGGTGACCTCGGCGCCCACCATGTGCGCGCCCAGCAGCTCGCCGGTCCTGGCGTCGAACACGGTCTTGACCATGCCCTCGGTCTCGCCCAGCGCGATCGCCTTGCCGTTCGCGATGTAGGGAAAGCGCCCGACCTTGACGTCATAGCCCTGGTCCTTCGCGGCCTTCTCCGTCAGGCCCACGCTCGCCACCTGGGGAGTGCAGTAGGTGCAACCCGGCACCTTGGTCACATCGAGCGGATGCACCGTGTTCAGGCCCTTGATCCGCTCGACGCAGACCACACCCTCGTGGCTCGCTTTGTGCGCGAGCCAGGGTGCGCCCACCACGTCGCCGATGGCGTAGACGCCGGGCTCGCCGGTGCGCAGCCACTCGTCCACGACTATGTGGCCCTTCTCTACCTTCACCTTGGTGCCGTCGAGCCCGATGTCCTCGACGTTGCCGGTGATGCCGATCGCCAAGATCACGCGGTCGAACTTGGCGTCTCGCGCCTTCCCCCCTTCGGGCTCGATCTTTGCCGTCACCTGGCCGTTGCCGGGCTTCAGCTCGCTCACCTTGGCGTTGGTGTGGATCTCGAGGCCGCGCTTCTCGAACTGCTTACGGGCGAAGACCGAGATCTCCTCGTCCTCGACCGGCAGGACGCGATCCAGGATCTCGACCACGGTGACTTCGGCGCCCATGTGGTCGTAGAAGCTCGCGAACTCGATGCCGATGGCACCCGAGCCGATCACCAGGACCGACTTCGGCATCTCTTCGGGGACCATCGCTTCCTTGTAAGTCCAGACGAGCTTGCCGTCGGGCTC
>CAZXYL010000844.1:0-3024 GCA_964644915.1 uncultured Geminicoccaceae bacterium | reverse complement strand
TCGGCCGGTCCGCCCAGATCCTCGATGCGATGTTCGAGCGGCACATCACCTCGATGGCCGATTTCGACGTCCTCTTCCAGCGGCTGATGGCCGCGCTCTCCGCCGCTTACCAGCCGGGCGCCGAGATTCAGTTCGGCCGTGAGCTGGTCTACGAGATCCACAGGCGGCGGCCGCTCGAAGACACGACCCTGGAAGCGTTGGTCGGCATCGCCTTCCGTCTGGCGTCGATCGATCTGATCTTCAGCTCCGACGTCATGGCGCGCGCCGGACTGCTCGTTGCCAGAGATCGTCGGATCGGGATCACGGACTCGCTCACGCCCTACTTCAAGGCAGGGAGCCGGCTCAGTTTCGAAGACTACGCGCGTGCGATTCTGTTACCCCACTACCGCGAGCGGGTCCCCGACGCGACGTTTGAGCAGCTGGCCGAACAGAACAGTCTGCTGGCGATCGAAGACTATCTCCGAAGGACAGACAAGATCGGCTTGATGCACAACGAGGACGACATCCTGTTGGATGAAGCCGATATCGAATACTTGAAGGACGTATTCGGATCGCGCGCACGGATCTATCCCACGGGGGGTCATGTCGGGAACATCTCGTACAAGGACAATGTCGCCGACACGATCGAGTTCTTCACGCGCTGAGGCGATGGGCATGCGCGCATCCGTCCGATGCTGGGCCGCTGTCGCTGCGACGCTCACGCCGCTGCTGTTCGGCGGCTGCGCCAGCGCGCCGAATCTGCCCCCCGAGATCGCCAGGCATCCCGAGCTCGCCAGCGCGGCGCTCGAGCCCTCGGTCCTGGACGTCTATGATCCCGTCGAAGGCTTCAATCGACGTGTGTACAGCTTCAATGCCGGTTTCGACGAGTACGTATTCCTGCCGATCGTGCGTGCCTACGAGTTCGTGACCCCGACATTCGTCCGAGACCGGGTCACGGATTTCTTCTCCAATCTCGGCGAGATCAACACGTTCGCGAACTCGGTCCTGCAGCTGAAGCCGGAGATCGCCGGCAGGTCGGCGACCCGTTTCATCGTCAACACGATGTTCACGCTCGGCTTGTTCGATCTGGCCGGCGCCCGGGGCGTCGAGCAGGTCCAGGAGGACTTTGGTCAGACGCTCGGCTATTGGGGAGCGGGCAACGGCCCCTATCTCGTGCTGCCGATCCTCGGGCCGTCGAACCTGCGGGACGCCACCGGTCGGCTCGCGGACACGCTCGCCTTCTCCGTTGCGACTCCTGCCACGGTGTCGGACAGCACGGCCTATCGTGCCACCCGGTTCGGGCTGCAGCCCATCGACATCCGTCATCGCACACCCTTCCGCTATTATCAGACCGGCTCGCCCTTCGAGTACGAGCTGGTCAGGCTCGTCTACACGAGCGCCCGTCAGCTGGAGATCGAGAACTGAGGGCGACACTGCCGGGGCACGCCCCCGGTGCTGGAGCGATGCGGCGGGTCGCGCGGTGGGCTTGCGTTCGGTGAGCGCCGGGACATGCTAAGGGTGCGGGCTCAACCAGCCGCAACCAGCAGGGCAGGCCGGCGAGGGAGGCCGAGTGCAGCACGACGCCTACGTCCGTTTCGTCGACGTCCAGAAGAGCTACGACGGCGAGACCCTGGTCGTGAAAGGGCTCGATCTCGACGTCGCCCGCGGCGAGTTCCTGACCATGCTCGGGCCGTCGGGCTCGGGCAAGACCACGTGCCTGATGATGCTCGCGGGCTTCGAGGCGCCCACGCGCGGTGAGATCGTCCTGGACGGCAGGCCGATCAACAACGTGCCGCCGTATAAGCGCGAGATCGGCATGGTGTTCCAGAACTACGCCCTGTTCCCCCACATGACGGTGAGCGAGAACCTCGCCTTTCCGCTGCAGGTGCGCAGGCTGCCGCGCGCCGAGATCGAGCGCCGCATCGCGCGGGCGCTGGAGATGGTGCAGCTCACCGGGTTCGGCACCCGCCGCCCGGGCCAGCTGTCCGGCGGCCAGCAGCAGCGGGTGGCGGTGGCGCGCGCCCTGGTGTTCGAGCCCAAGCTGGTGCTCATGGACGAGCCGCTGGGCGCGCTCGACAAGCAGCTGCGCGAGCAGATGCAGTACGAGGTCAAGCACCTGCACGAGCGGCTGGGCGTCACCGTGGTCTACGTGACCCACGATCAGACCGAGGCGCTGACCATGTCGAACCGGATCGCGGTCTTCAACGACGGCATGATCCAGCAGCTGGCCACGCCCGAGGAGCTCTACGAGCGGCCCGAGAACGCCTTCGTCGCCCGGTTCATCGGCGAGAGCAACACGCTCGCGGGCCGGATCGAGCGGATCGACGGGCGGACCTGCCGGGTCGAGGTCGAAGGCGGCGAGACCCTGGCGCTCGCGGTCAACGTCGGCGGTCCCGGCAGCCGGACGACGCTGTCCTTGCGCCCCGAGCGGGTCGTGATCGAGCCGGCAGACGGCTGCCCCAATGTCTTCGAGGCCGAGGTCCAGGAGCTGATCTACCTGGGCGATCACATGCGCACGCGCGTGCGCCTGCTCGGACGCGACGACTTCATCATCAAGGTGCCCAACGCCGCGGGCCACGTCCATCTGCAGCCCGGTCGGACGGTCCGCGTCGGCTGGCGGATCGAGGATTGCCGCGCGCTCGACGCGCCCGGCCCGCAGTAGCGCGTCGCTCGGCGTCGAGCACAGCCCCCGGCGAGGATGACGTGAAGCACCCGCGATCAGCCGACCGCCGGCCTGTGCGCTCACTCGGGCGATCTGTGCGCCCGCAGGGCCGCGCGCAGCGCGTGCGCGACCTCGAGCCGCTCCCCGGGCGAGAGGAACGCGCCCACGATCAGCTCGCGACCGTGCGAGCTGAGGCTGAGCTGACTGTCATGGCGCGGCGGGTCGTCCATGCGCACCTGCACCCAGTAAGGCTCGAAGCGCCACTCGTGGCGCTGCCCGCCCGGCATGACCCGGCGCACGCTCAGGCCGTCGTGATCCAGGCGGATGAATTCCGCGCGCCGCCCCTCACGGTAGTTCCAGCGGAACGCGAGGTAGAGCAGCAG
>CAZXYL010000843.1:0-2228 GCA_964644915.1 uncultured Geminicoccaceae bacterium | reverse complement strand
CCTGTTTCGGTATCTCTGGGCGCAGGGACGGGCGGAGATCCCAACCAGCGACAGATGTCTAACGGGGCGGAACGTCTCGATTACAATCTCTACACCGATGTTGGCAGAACCGGGCTATTCGGCAACGGTACGAGTCTGGGCGATCCCTTGGGAATCACAGGCACGCCGGGTGACGGCACAGAAGTGCCCGTCTACGGCCAAATCCCTGCCGACCAGACTGTCCCTACCGGTAACTACGAAGACACAGTCGAAATCAGCATCGAGTTTTAGGAAGCCCGTCCATGCGGCGCCGCTCCCCCCCTTCGTCAGGCCCGGGCGCCCTCCGGCCCGCCCCGAGCGCCCGGGCATCCGCGCCGCGCGCCGGCGCGCGGCTGCTGCGCCTCGCTCTCGCCGCCACCCTGTTCGCCGCCGCCCTGGCCTGGCCGGCGGCGGCGGGCTCGCTCGCCATCACCCCGGTGCGCATCGCCTTGCCCCAGAACGGCCGGCCCGAGGTCGTGCGCCTCACCAATACCGGGAGCGCCCCGACCCTGATCGAGGTCAAGGCCTTCCTCTGGGCGGACGAGAGCGACCCCGGGGCGCTGCAGCCGACCACGGAGCTCTTGGCCGCACCGCCGCTGTTCGAGCTGGCGCCGGCCGCGACCCAGGTGATCCGCCTGGCGCTCCGCCGCCCGGTCGAGCCCGAGCGCGAGCTCACCTACCGCATCCTGATCACCGAGGTGCCGCGGGAGGTCGGCGCCCAGGGTACCGGCGTCACCTTCTCCATGCAGCTCAACGTCCCGGTGTTCGTGACCCCGCCGGGTGCCGTGCCCGAGCCGGTCTGGTCGGTGCGCGCGGGACCCGGTGGCGGCACCGAGCTCGTGCTCGCGAACGACGGCCGGGCGCACATCCAGGTGCGGGACCTCCAGCTGCTGGCGGCGTCCAGCCCGGAGCCGGTGTTCGCGACCGAGGGCGCCAGCTACGTGCTCGCCCGGCAGGAGCGCGCCTGGCCGCTCGGCAAGCCTTTGAGCGCTCTGCCCGATGGCCTCGAGGTCCGGGCCCAGACCGACCGCGGGCCGCTGGTTGCTCCGGTGGCGCGCCAGGGCGGTTAAGCTCGGGGCGGCGCTGGCCGTGGCCGCCGCCGCCTCGGGCCTGCTCGCCGCGCATGACGGCGAGCGCGAGCGCCTGGTCGAGGTGCGCGCCGCCGGCCGCGTGGTCGCCCAGAGCGCGCTCCTGGTCGAGACGCGCGAGCACGGGCCGCTGCTCCGCCTGCTCGACCTCGAGGGCGGCCTGCCGCGGGATCTGCCCCGGATCGTGCCGGTGCGCTGGCAGGGCGCCATGTTCCTGCCGCTCGCCGCGATGCCTGAGCACGTCCGCCTCGACGACACGCGCGGCGTCCTGGAGCTCGTGGGCGTGAGCTGGCCCGAGCGCCCCGACCCCTTCGCTTTGCCGGAGGTCGAGCCCGGGGCCGGCCCGAACGGGCCCGCGCTGCGCAGCCTGCCGCTGCCGGTGCCCATCCAGCCGGTCGCCGGCACCGAGCTGGTGGAGGATCTGCTCTGGGAGGATGCGGGCGTGCCGCCCGAGTTCGTGCCGCCGCCGACCTTGCGCCCGGTGCCGCTCACCGGCGATCGCGAGGCGCCCGGCCCGATCCGCCGGCGCGATCCGCTGGAATTGCCGCTGCTGCCGGACGACGAGTGGCAGGAGTGGCTGCTCTCGGTCACCCTCAACGGGCGGACGGTGAGCGACGGCGCGCTCTTCATCCAGAGCCCGGAAGGGGAGTGGGCGGCGCGGGTGGTCGATCTGCGCGCCTGGCGCGTGCGCCTGGACGAGGACCGCATCATCACCTTCAACGGCGAGCCGTTCTACCCGCTCGCCGCCTTCGAGGGCATCCAGGAGGTCTTCGACGGCGCCACGCTCACGCTCGAGGTCGACCTGCCGCCGCATCTGTTCGAGCCGACCGCGCTCGGCCGCGACCGGGTGGCGACCATCGCACCCCGCGCCGCCCGCGGCGGCTTCATCGACTACGACGTCCTCTACCTCGCGGGCGACGGCGTGCGGCCGCGGCTCGACGCTTTGCTCGAGCTCGGCCTGTTCGACCGCATCGGCGTCCTGGTCGGCAATCTGCGCGCGGGCGACCTCGGCCGCGGCGAGCGCGAGTTCGTGCGCCTCGATACCACCTTCATCAAGGACTTCCCCGAGCGCCGGGCGAGCCTGCGCCTGGGCGACAGCCTGACCGCGGGCGGTGCGCTCGG
>CAZXYL010000842.1:0-6478 GCA_964644915.1 uncultured Geminicoccaceae bacterium | reverse complement strand
GCCGAGCCTTCTGACCGAGCCGTGGAACCCGGTGGCCGGCAGCAACTGGCTGTTCGACATGATGATCGTCCGGGCGCTGCAGGACACCGAGCTGCTGCCGGACCCGTTCACCGGCCTGTACTGGCCGCAGCGGATCGAGGGTGCCGAGGTGACCGTGCAGGAGGGGGTGCCGGTCGGCCGCACCCACGACTGGCTCACCGTCCAGACCGCGCCCGAGATCCGGGTCCCCGACGACGCCTGGATCGACTGGGACGCCGGGGCCCGGCGCTTCGTCACCGTGGGCGAAACCCACCCGGACGGGATCACCGCGCGCACCCGTGTCCTGGTGACCTACCAGGACGGTTACCTGGAGCGCCGCTGGCATGACGGCTCGCAGATGTCGCTCGCGGACATCGTGCTGCCCTGGATTTTGACCTTCGAGCGGGCCGACGAGAGCAGCCGGCTGTTCGACCCCAGCCACGTGCCGATTTTCGAGGTGTTTCAGCGCCACTTCCGGGGCTGGCGGATCGTCCAGCACGATCCGCTCACCATCGAGATCTACAGCGATCAGATCTACCCCGACGCCGAGACCATCGTCGCGGCGCGCACCCCCGCGATTCAACCCTGGCACACCCTGGCGCTGGGCATTCTCGCGGAGCGCGCCGGCGATCTCGCCTTCTCCTCGAACAAGGCGGACCGCATGCAGGTCGACTGGATGAGCATGGTGGCCGGACCGAGCCTGCCGGTGCTGGAGCGGCACCTCGAGGCGGCGCAGCGGGAGGGATATGTGCCTTACCCCGAGGTCCTGGGCGGTCTCATGCTGGAGGGCGAGGCCGAGGCCCGCTACGAAGCGCTCGCCGACTGGTACCAGCAGCGGCGCCATTTCTGGGTCAACGACGGGCCGTTCTACCTGCACTCGGCGCACCCCCTGGAGCGCAGCGTGGTCCTGCGCCGCTTCGAGGACTTCCCCGACCCGGCGGACAAGTGGCTGCACTTCACGCGGCCCGAGATCCCGGAGCTGGACCTTGCCGGTCCGATGATGGTCGAGGTCGGGCAGACCGCCGAGTTCGACCTGCAGATCACGTTCGAGGGCGAGCCCTATCCGGCGGAGGTCATCGAGACGGTGCAGTTCCTGCTCTTCGACGGGGTCGGCGCGCTCGCGCTCAAGGGCGAGGCCGAGCCGGACGGCAATGGCCGCTGGGCGATCCGCCTCGGGCCGGAGGAGCTCACCGCGCTTGGCACCGGGGCGAACAGCCTCGAGGTGGCGGTGACCTCGCGCCGGGTGGCGCTGCCCGCCTTCGCCTCCCACGCGTTTGCCACCGTGCCGCCGGGCAGCCCGGCGCTGGCGGGCACGCAGTGAGCGAGGTCGCGGCGACCGAGGGCTCGCTCGCCCGGCGGGGGCTCCGGCAAGATCTCGGGCGGATCGCGGCGTTCACGGCCAAGCGCCTCCTCGCGCTGTTCCTGACTGTCCTGGTCGGCGTCTATCTCACCATCGTCTTCGCGAACATGGGCGGCCGGGTCGACGATCTCCGCATGGTGCAGATCCGGAGCGAGGTCGCGGAGTTCGTGCGGGCGGACCCCGCGTTCTTCGACCTCCCTGCCGCGGAGCGCGACGCCCTCATCGAGCGCAGCGTGCAGCTCGAGGTCGAGCGGCTGCGCCTGGATCAGCCGTTCATCCTGCGCAGCTTCGACTACCTCTACCAGGCGATCCGCCTCGATCTCGGACGCGCCGAGCAGATGCACAGCGACCGCGGCGCCCGGGAGGTCTACTCGATCATCGTCGAGCGGCTGCCGGCGACGCTCCTCCTCTTCGGCACCGCCAATTTCCTGGTCTTCTTCGCCTCGGTGTTCATCGCGCTCTCGCTGTCCCGCCGGTATGGCAGCCCCATGGACCGGGCGGTGATCGCGCTGGCGCCGAGCTCGGCCGCACCGGGGTGGTTCTACGGCATCTTCCTGATCCTGATCTTCGCCTTCCTGGCGCCGGTGCTGCCGCCGGGCGGGATGGTCGACGTGCCGCCGCCCGAGAGCCCGTGGGCGTACGCGCTGAGCGTGCTCCGGCACATGATCCTACCGGTCTCCGCGATGTTCATCTCCTCGATCTTCGTCTCGATCTACTCCTGGCGGACCTTCTTTCTGATCCACTCCAGCGAGGATTACGTGGAGATGGCGCGCGCCAAGGGGCTGCCGCCGCGGCTGATCGAGCGCCGCTACATCCTGCGGCCCACGCTCTCGCCGATCATCACCAGCTTCGCGCTCATGCTGATCGGGCTGTGGAGCGGCGCCATCATCCTCGAGCAGGTGTTCAACTGGCCCGGCCTCGGCACGCTGCTCTTCCAGGCCATCGGCCACCGCGACACGCCGGTGATCATCGGCGCGGTGGTCATCTTCGCCTATCTGCTGGCGCTCACCGTGTTCCTTTTGGACATCCTCTACGCCATCCTCGATCCCCGGGTGCGCCTGGGCGTGGAAGGAGGCCGCCCGTGAGCCGGTGGCGCGACGGCCTGCGCGAGCTCCGGCGCTACCCGTCCGCCATCGCGGGGCTGGCGCTCATCGGTTTTCTGGTCGCGCTCTCGATCTACACGCTCATCGCCATCCCCTATTCCCAGGCACTGGAGCTGTGGCGCGGCGGCGAGGCGTGGCGGATGCATCCGGTCAACGCCCGGCCGGTGTGGCTGGACCGGCTCATGGGCGGCGACCAGCCCGAGACGATCGTCGTCTCGAGCCGCGAGTTCCCGCTCGAGGAGGCGGTCTTCGAGGGCGGCCGGCAGGTGCGGATCCCGCTCGCCTTCGACTATGGCTACGCGGGCTTCCCGAGCGAGATCAATCTGTTCCTGTCCGCGCGGCCGGGCGAGCGCGAGCATTTCGTCCGGCTCACCTGGCAGACGCCGGACGGCCGGGAGATCGCGCTGGGCGGGCACCGGATCGGCCCCCACGATCGCGTCTCGATCTCGCAGGACTGGGCCCTGGAGCGGCGGCTCGGCCAAGCGCCTCACGTGGGTCTGCTAGCCGCCCCTGACGAGAACGGGCCGCCGCGGGTGCAACGCGGCCGCTACCAGCTCACCCTGGACGCCATCCTGTTCGGGGAGGACGCCCGGCTCGAGGCGGATCTGGCCCTGTACGGCCGGGTGCACGGCCTCGCCGGGACCGACCATCTGCGCCGCGATCTGATGGTGGCCATCCTTTGGGGCACGCCGGTGGCGCTCGCCTTCGGCCTGCTGGCGGCCGTCGGCACCACCATCACCACCCTGGTGATCGCGGCCGCCGGCGTCTGGCTCGGCGGCTGGGTGGATGCGGCGATCCAGCGGCTGACCGAGGTCAACATGATCCTGCCGCTGCTGCCGATCCTGGTCATGGTGGGCACCCTCTACTCGACCAGCATCTGGCTGATGCTCGGCGTCGTGATTCTGCTCGGCATCTTCAGCGCCGGGATCAAGATGTACCGGGCGATGCTGCTGCCGATCCGCTCGGCGCCCTACATCGAGGCCGCCCGCGCCTACGGGGCGGGGCATGCGCGCATCATCCTGCGCTACATGATCCCGCGCATCCTGCCGGTGCTGATCCCGACCTTCGTGACCCTGATCCCCACCTTCGTCTTCCTCGAGGCGTCGCTCGCGGTGCTCGGGCTGGGCGATCCGGTGCTGCCCACCTGGGGCAAGGTGCTCAACGACGCCCAGGTGCAGAGCGCCCTCTACAACGGCTTCTACTACTGGGTCCTGTCGCCGGCGGTGCTGCTGATGCTCACAGGCCTCGGGTTCGCGATGCTCGGCTTCGCCCTCGACCGGGTGTTCAACCCGCGCCTGCGGGCGATGTGACCCATGACGGAACAGACGCTGCTGCGCGTCGAGGATCTCCGGCTCCACTACCGCACCGGGCGCGGCATCGTGCATGCCGTCGACGGTGTGAGCTTCGAGCTCCGCCGCAACGAGGCGCTGGTGGTGCTGGGCGAATCCGGCTGCGGCAAGAGCTCGCTCGCCAAGGCGTTGCTGCGCGTGCTGCCGCGCAACGTGGAGACGTTCTCCGGCGCGGCCTTCCTGGACGGCAGCGACGTCATGGCCCTGAGCGAGGAGCGCTTTCGGCACGAGGTGCAGGGCGTGCGCATCGCCATGGTCATGCAGGCGGCCATGAACGCGCTCAACCCCGTGGTGCGGGTCGGCGAGCAGGTGGCCGAGCCGCTCCGGGTGCACCGCGGCTGGCCGCCGGCGCGGGCTCTGGAGCGCGCGGCGGAGGTCTTCTCCTGGGTCGGCATCTCCAGCGACTTCCTCCGGCGCTACCCGTTCGAGCTCTCCGGCGGCATGCGCCAGCGGGTGGTGCTGGCGATGGCGCTGGTCACCGAGCCGGAGCTGGTGATCCTGGACGAGCCGACCTCCGCGCTGGACGTGCTCACCCAGGCGGGCATCATGAACGCGCTCAAGCGCATCAAGCGCGAGCTGGGCACGAGCTTTCTGCTCATCACCCACGACGTGGCCACCTCGAGCGAGATCGGCGACCGCGTGGCGTTGATGTACGCCGGGCAGATCGTCGAGGAGAGCGATGCCGCGCACTTCTTCCGCGAGCCCGCCCATCCTTATGCCAAGCTGCTCATGGCGAGCGTGCCGCGGCTGCGCCAGGGCGACCGGCCCGTCCATATCCCGGGCCAGCCGCCGAATCTGCTGGACCTGCCCACCGGTTGTCGGTTCGCCGACCGCTGCCCCTCTCGGTTCGAGCGCTGCGCCCTGAATCCTCCTCCGCTGCCGCTGCCCGGGCGCCGCCGGGTGCGCTGCTGGCTCTATGCCGGAGGAGAGAGGTCGTGACCCTGGCGCACCCGGAGGTCCCGACACGGCCCGTCGCCGCCGAGGGGCCGCTGCTCTCGGTGCGCGACCTGCACACCTGGTTCGAGCTGCGCCAGTGGGGGTTCCTGCGGGTCGGGTTCGTGCGCGCGGTGGACGGCGTGAGCTTCGAGCTGGCGCGGGGCGAGTCGGTCGCCTTCGTGGGCGAGAGCGGCTGCGGCAAGAGCACGCTCGCGCGCACGCTGCTCGGCCTGCACGGGCCTACGCGTGGCGAGGTGATCTTCGAGGGCCGAAAGCTCGGTGAGCTCGACCGTCGCGGTCTCCAGGAGTACCGGGCGAGCGTCGGCTACGTCCAGCAGGACCCTTATGGGGCGCTGCCGCCGTTCATGGACGTGCGGCGGATTCTCGCCGAGCCCCTGATCGTGCACGGCGTGGGCCGGACCGGGCGCGAGGAGCGGATCCGCCAGGCCCTCGAGGAGGTGCGGCTCTCGCCGCCGGAGGAGTTCCTTGCCAAGTTTCCCCACATGCTGAGCGGCGGCCAGCAGCAGCGTGTGGTGATCGCCCGCGCGCTGATCCTCGAGCCCGCGATGATCATCGCGGACGAGCCGGTCTCGATGCTGGACGCCTCGGTCCGGGTCGAGATCCTGAACCTGTTGCGGGGCATCCAGACCGCGCGCCAGCTGACGCTCGCGTTCATCACCCACGACCTCTCCACCGTGCGCCACTTCGCGGACCGGATCTTCGTGATGTACGCGGGCCAGATCGCCGAGACGGCAGCCACTGAGGATCTGCTGGACGCGCCGCAGCACCCCTATACACAGTCGCTGCTGGCGGCGATCGCGGATCCGGACCCGGAGAACGCCCGCCACGAGCGGCAGGTCCCCAAGGGCGAGCCGCCGAGCCTGCTCCGCCCGCCGCCCGCCTGCCGCTTCCACCCCCGCTGCCCGCACATGATGGAGGGGCTGTGCGATGTCGAGGAGCCCCCGAACTTCGAGCCGCGGCCCGGCCACTTCGCCGCCTGCTGGCTGCATCGCCAGGTGAGCTGAGCCATGCGACTGATGATCGCCGGCAGCGGCGTCGTGCTGGCCGGGCTGGCACTCCTGCTCGCCATGGTGGTCCGTGTGCTCGAGCCGAGCCTTCCGCTCTCCCTGCTCGGCTACGCGGCCCTGTTCGTCGGCATGTTCCTGGCCCTGCCGGGCGCGGTCCGCGACGCGCAGAGGCGCCGCTGAGCGGCGCTTCATCGAGGCCCGGTCTCGGCCTGATCGGATCTCGTGAGGTCGAGGGTGAACAGCTCCTGCGGCCGGCCGACGCCGCGGAGCGCGTAGCGGCCGAGTGAGACCAGTCGCCCGCGCTGGTCGCCGCAGTGGGCGGCGAAGCTGGCCGAGACCAGGATCGGCTGGTCGAGAGACCGGCTCATCGCCTGAATGCGGCTGACCTCGTTGACCGCCGGGCCGACCACGGTAAAGTCGAGCCGTTCCCGGCTGCCGACATTGCCGGAGAGGACCTCGCCCTCGTGCAAGGCGAGAGTGAAGCCGGTCACCGGCAGGCCCGCCGCCGACCGCTCCCGGTTGAGGCGGGCGATCGACGACCCTGCGGCTTCCGCGGCATCGAGGGCGCGCCGGCAGGCGAGGTCCTCGGCGTCGCTGAACACGGCCAGGATGCCGTCGCCCATGAACTTCAGCACCTCGCCGCCATGCTCGTGGACCACCTCGACCAGGCAATCGGCATAGGCG
>CAZXYL010000841.1:0-3890 GCA_964644915.1 uncultured Geminicoccaceae bacterium | reverse complement strand
TCGACCACCGGGGCGCGCTATGCGATCACGACGCCCCGCTGGCGCGCGGACGACGGCGCGCCCATCAATCTCCTGCCCGGACCCGGGCTGTCGCGGGCGCAGATCCACACGGGCGAGCGCTCGATCTGGCGCTACGCCGCGGCACTCCGGGTCGACCCGGCCTTTCGCGTGAGCCTCGGCGAGGGCTGGACGCCGCTGCTCGAGCAGGTCTGGGGCGGGCAGCGGGTGCTGGTAAAGCTCGAGTACCTGGCGCCCTCGGGCTCGTTCAAGGACCGCGGTACGGCGGTGCTCTTGACCCATCTGCGGCAGGTGGGGGTGGATCGGGTGCTCGAGGATTCGTCGGGCAACGCCGGGGCGTCGCTGGCACTCTACGCCGCGGCGGCCGGCATGCGGGCGCGCATCCTGGTCCCTGCCGCCACGCCGGCGGGCAAGGTGGCGCAGATGGCGGCGGCCGGCGCGGAGGTGGTCAGGATCGAGGGCACGCGGCAGGACGTGGCCGAGGCGGCGCTGCGCGAGGCGGAGCGCATCTTCTACGCCAGCCACAACTGGCAGCCGTTCTTCATCGAGGGCACCAGGACGCTGGCCTTCGAGGTCTGGGAGCAGATGGGCTTCGAAGCGCCGGATGCGGTCGTGGTGCCGCTCGGCTACGGCTCCAACGTGCTGGGCTGCTGGTACGGGTTCGGCGAGCTGCTCAGGCGCGGCGAGATCCGCCGCATGCCGCGGCTCTACGGCGTCCAGGCCGCCAACTGCGCGCCTTTTTTCGCAGCGTTCCGGGCCGGCGGAAACGCCCGAATCGAGATCGAGCCGCGACCCACCATTGCGGACGGCATCGCCTCCAGCCGCCCCGTGCGCACGGCGGAAGTCCTGAGCGCGCTGCGGGAATCGGGCGGCGCAGCCGTGGCGGTGAGCGAGGACGAGATCGTGAGCGCGCTGAAGGCGCTGATCCGCCGGGGCTTCTTCGTCGAACCGACCTCGGCGACCGCGGCCGCGGCTCTCGACCAACTGATCCGATCAGAGGCGATCCGACCCGACGAGACGGTCGTCGTGGTGCTCACGGGCACCGGCCTGAAGGCCGTCGATCAGATCCAGTCGCTCTTGGGGGCATAGGGCTTTTGAGCCTGCTGCCTGGAAGCCGAGCCCTGACCTGACACAGCGCTTCTCCTGCGGCTTCTGCGCGCAAGCGCCCGGGCTGGACCGCCGGACCCTGGGCGGGTAAGGTGCGCGCCGTTTCAGGTTGACAAGGGGTTCCCGGTCAGCCGTGCCGGCAGGCCAAGTACCGACGCGGTCGAACCAGAGTGCCGGGAGGAGGGCGCCACGAATGATACTGCACAACGGCCTGTTCAGCTCGGAGTCCGTCTCGGACGGTCATCCCGACAAGATCTGCGATCAGATCTCGGACGCGATTCTCGATGCCTGCCTGGCGCAGGATCCGGCGAGCCGGACCGCGATCGAGACCGCGGTCAAGGGCCACTTCGTCTGCGTCATCGGCGAGCTGACCACCAAGGCCGAGCTCGACATCCCGGCCATCGTCCGGCGCACGCTCGCCGAAATCGGCCATCACGACGATCGCTGGGGGCTCGACCCCAAGGGCCTCTCGATCCTGCAGAACATCTCGGTGCAGTCGCCGAACATCGATGCCGGCGTGACCCAGATCGGGGGCGAGGTCGGCGCCGGCGATCAGGGGATGATGTTCGGCTACGCCTGCGGCGAGACCCCCGAGCACATGCCGCTCTCGATCACGCTCGCACATGCGCTGATGCGGCAGCACAAGGTCGTCCGCAACACGGCGGACGGCGCGATGCTGGGCCCCGACGCCAAGGCGCAGGTCACGGTGCGCTATGCCGGCGGCGAGCCGGTCGCGGTCACCGGCGTGCTGCTCTCGACCCAGCACGCCAAGGGCACCTCGCGCCAGACGCTCGAGACGCTGGTGCGCGAGCAGATCATCGCATCCGTGATCCCGGAGCAGTGGCTCGGCCCCAACACGCGCTATCTCGTGAACCCGACCGGCGTGTTCGAGATCGGCGGCCCGATCGCGGACGCCGGCGTCACCGGGCGCAAGATCATCGTCGATACCTACGGCGGCGCGGCGCGCCACGGCGGCGGCGCGTTCTCCGGCAAGGACCCGACCAAGGTCGACCGCTCGGCGGCGTACGGCGCGCGGCAGATCGCGCGGGCGATCGTCGCCAACGGCTGGGCGGAGCAGGCGGAGGTCCAGGTCGCCTACGCCATCGGCGTGGCGGCGCCGGTCTCGCTCGGGATCCACACCTTCGGGACCGAGCGGGTGGAGCACGGCACGCTGGCGGAAGCGGTCGAGCGGGTCAGCGCGCCCCTGCTGACGCCGCGCTCGATCATCGAGCGGCTGGCGCTGCGCCGGCCGATCTACCGGCAGGTGGCGGCCTTCGGGCATTTCGGACGCGACGATCTGGGGCTGCCCTGGGAGCAGCCGCTCTCCGAGCTGCGCGCCGATCTGCTCGATTCGGGCCAGAACGTCGCCTGATCCGCTGATGCCGACGATGGAGCCGGAGCAGACGCCCTCGCTGACCGCCTACGTCGCCGATTTCATCGTCGGGCTGAACTTCGAGGGCGTCCCGGGCGACGTCCTCGAGCTGGGGAAGAAGTCGATCCTCGACGGGCTGGGGCTGGCGCTTTCCGGCTCGGTCGCGAAGAGCGGGCGGCTGCTGCGCCGGCACCTGGACGAGCTCGGCTGCACCGTCGCCGAAGCCGCCGTGATCGGCACGGACATGCGCGCGCCGGCGCGCTTCGCCGCCTTCGCCAACGGCACCGCGATCCACGCCGACGACTACGACGACACGCAGCTCGCGGTCGGCAAGGACCGGGTCTACGGCCTGCTCACGCACCCGACCGCGCCCGTGCTGCCCGCGGTCCTGGCGGTCGCCGAGCGCGAGGGCCGTTCCGGGCGCGATCTGCTGACCGCCTATCACGCGGGGGTCGAGGTCGAGTGCAAGATCGCCGAGGCGATCGACCCGCGCCATTACCAGCACGGTTTCCACTCGACCGCGACCTGCGGCACCTTCGGCGCGGCCGCGGGCGTGGCCAAGCTTCTGGGACTGCCCGCCGAGACGGTGCGCCGCGCGCTCGCGATCGCCGGCAGCCAGTCCGCAGGCCTGCGCGAGAACTTCGGCACCATGATGAAGCCGTTCCACGCCGGGCGCTCGTCCGAGAGCGGGGTCGTGGCGGCGCAGTTCGCAGCGCTCGGCTTCACGGCGACCGAGCGAATCCTGGAGGCGCCGCGCGGGTTCTTCAAGGCCGCAGGCGGCGGCTGGGACGACGCGGCGATCCGGGACAGGTTGGGCGAGCCCTGGACGTTCGCGAGCCCCGGCGTCTCGATCAAGCCGCATCCCTCGGGCTCGCTGACCCATCCCGGCATGACGAAGATGGCGGCGCTGATCGCCGAGCACGAGATCCGCCCGGAGCAGGTGCGCAAGGTCAAGGTCGGCACCAACAGCAATATGCCGAACGCGCTCATCCATCACCGGCCGACGACCGAGCTGCAGGCCAAGTTCTCGATGGAGTTCTGCATGGCGATCCTGCTCCTGGAGCGCCGGGCGGGGCTGGGCGAGTTCACCGACGAGGTGGTGCACCGGCCGGATGTGCAGGAGATGATCGCGAAGGTCGACTTCGGCGTGCACCCCGAGGCCGAGGCCGCGGGCTACGACAAGATGACCACGATCATCGAGATCGAGCTTACGGGCGGGCAGGTGATCTCGGGCCGCGCCGACTTCGGCAAGGGCAGTCCCGCGCACCCGATGAGCTACGACGAGGTCGCGGGCAAGTTCCGCGAATGCGCGGAGTTTGCCCGCTGGCCGGGCGAGAAGGCGGAGCGGGTGGTCGAGGTCGTGCGCGGGCTGGAGGACCTCCGCGACGTGCGC
>CAZXYL010000840.1:0-2231 GCA_964644915.1 uncultured Geminicoccaceae bacterium | reverse complement strand
CTGCTCTCGCTCGCGGCCCAGGGCCACGGCGAGATCGACTGGACCGGCATCGGCCTGGGCGTGGCCAACGACGCCGGCACCGCACCGCCGGCCTGAGCTCACGACGGCGCGACCGGCTCGCGACCGGCCTCGGCCAGCAGCCAGCGGCGGAACGCCTGCACCTTCGGGCGATCGGCGGTGCTGGCCGGGCTGACGACGTAATAGGCGAACGCGCTCGGGATGCCGAGCTCGAACAGCCGGATCAGCCGCCCGGCCGCGAGGTCGGCGGCGGCGACCACGCTGAAGGCGAGCGCCACGCCCCGGCCGGCGGCGGCCGCATCGAGCGCCAGGCTCGCCTGGCTGAAACGCGGCCCGCGCGAGGCGTCGACGTCCATCACGCCCGCTGCCCGCAGCCACATGTCCCAGTCCGGGTAGCCCGGGATCGCGAGCCCGCTCTCGTCGTGCAGCAGCACGTGGTGCCGCAGGTCCTGCGGGGCCCGAAGCGGCGGGTTACCATCGGGCAGGGTCGGGGCGCAGACCGGAAACGCCTCGGCCGCCAGCAGAAGCTGGGCTTCCAGTCCCGGCCAGCGGCCGGCGCCGTAGCGAATCGCGAGGTCCACGTCGTCGCGCGCGAAGTCGACCAGCTGCGTGGTCGCCGAAATGCGCACGTCGATCTCCGGGCAGACCTCCTGGAAGCGCTCCAGGCGCGGCACCAGCCATTTGGCGGCGAGCGATGGCGCCACGCTCACCGTGAGCGACCCGCTGCAGTCCTGCACCCGCAGCCGCTCCAGCGCCTCGGCCATGCCGTCGAACGCCCGGCTCAGCCCGGGCAGGCAAGCCTGCCCCGCTTCGGTCAGCAGCAGCGACCGGTTGAGCCGGCGGAACAGCCGCAGGCCCAGGTGATCCTCGAGCGCCTTGATCTGGTGGCTGATCGCCGCGGGCGTGACGTGCAGCTCGCCCGCGGCCCGGGTGAAGCTCAGATGACGCGCGGCGGCCTCGAAGGCGCGCAGGCTGTTGAGCGGCGGCAGGCGGCGGGGCATCCCGAGCCTCGGCTTATCTTTACTAACTTGCAGCGTAAGAACTTATCGTTTGTTGCTGCGCCGCACAAGATCTACTGGGGCACTTCACCGAGCGTTCTGGCAGAAGTCTTCAGAGATCTTCTCATGACAGAGATGAGGAATCCTAATTCGGACGGAGGCAGCGGCGTCCTGGCGCGGGGCCGCGGCGCCCTGATGCGCATGCTCCGTGCGGCTTTGGCCAGGCGCCGCAGCCGGAAGGAGCGCGCCCACGCAATCCGCGAGCTCAGGGCCTGGGACGATCGCAGGCTGAAGGACATCGGCCTCGGGCGCAGCGAGATCAGAACCGCGGTCGAGGGCGGCGCGTATCGTGGCCGCCGGGCCGGTTCGTGATACAGATCGCTTCGGATGCAGGCTGAGCCGGCTTGGAGGGATCATGAGCGAGCGGCCCCTGACCTTCACCCTGCGCGTAGCGGACGAGGCGATCGCCGATCTGCGGGAGCGTCTTGCGCGGACGCGCTTTCCGGACCAGGCGCCGGGCGCGCCCTGGGCGTACGGCACCGACGTCGACTATATGCGGGCGCTGGTCGGGTACTGGCGCGAGGGCTTCGACTGGCGGGCGCAGGAGGCGCGCCTCAATGCCTTTCCCCAGTACAGGGTCCCGCTGCACGGCATCGACCTCCACTTCCTGCACGTGCCGGGCCAGGGGGCGGACCCCTGCCCGTTGCTGCTCTCGCACGGCTGGCCGGGCTCGGTGTTCGAGTTCCTGGAGCTGATCCCGCGCCTCGTCGATCCCGCCCGCTTCGGCGGCGATCCGGGCGATGCGTTCACCGTGGTCGCGCCGTCGCTGCCCGGCTACGGCCTGTCCTTCGCGCCCGGGCAGCCGCGCTTTTCCGTGGAGGCGATCGCTGAGTGCTTCGCCGACCTGATGACGGAGGTCCTGGGCTACGAGCGCTTCGGCGCCCAGGGTGGCGACTGGGGCTCGTTCATCGCCTCGCGCCTGGGCTACGCCTATCCCGAGCGCGTGACGGGCGTTCACCTCAACCTGATGCCGATCCGACGCGACCCGAAGATGGTCGCCGACCCCACGCCGGAGGAGCAGAGATACCTGGACGAGCTCGCGCTCTGGCTGAAGGAGGAGACGGGCTACCAGTGGATCCAGGGCACGCGGCCGCAGACGCTCGCGTTCGCGCTCACCGATTCGCCGGCCGGCCTCGCGGCATGGATCGTCGAGAA
>CAZXYL010000839.1:0-7361 GCA_964644915.1 uncultured Geminicoccaceae bacterium | reverse complement strand
ATGCGATCGGACAGGCGGCCGAACGGCACCTGGGCCAGCGCGCCGCCGATCAGGGCCGCGCTCATGAACAGCGCGATCCCGGTGAGCGAGAGCCCGATCTGGCCCGCGAACACCGGCCCGAAGGTGCCGAAGGCGCTGTTCGCGAGGCCGACGAAGAAGCAGCCGAGCACGCCCACCGGCGACATCTTGTAGAGCCGGCCCCAGCGCAGCCGCACCCGCTCGATCCGATGCGGGCCGGCCGAGGTGGTGAGCCCCACCGGCACGAGGCCGAGCGTGATCAGCATCGCCGCGACCGCGAACAGGGTGAAGTCCGCGGGATCGGCCAGCGGCAGCATCATCTGCCCGGCGGTGAGCGTGAGCAGGTTGACCACCATGTAGGTGGAGAAGATCTGGCCGCGGTTGCTGTTGGTCGCGGCCTCGTTGAGCCAGCTCTCGATGACCATGAACAGGCCAGCGAAGCAGAAGCCGCTGCCGACGCGCAGGACGATCCAGCTGATCGGGTGCACCAGGAGCACCAGAAGGAGCACGATCGCGGACGCGATCGCCGCGAGCACGGCGAAGGTCCGGATGTGGCCGACCCGCCGCACGATGCGGGGCGTGGTCAGGCAGCTGATGACGAAGCCCGCGGGATAGGCCGCCCCGATCAGCCCGATCGAGCCGGTCGAGAACGCCTCGATGGTCGCCCGCACCGGCAACAGAATCGATTGCAGGCCGTTGCCGAGGAGGAGGATGCCGGCGCCGAGGAGGAGCGCCGCGACCGACACGAGAGCGGCGGGCATTGGCCTTCTTGGTTGGATGCCCGGCCAGCGCGGCCGGGCCTGGTGGGCCCACCGGCGGCGCTGACGGCCGGAGCGGGCGCGCCCATATACTACGGATCGGACGGAGGGGTACAGATTTCCGATCAGGCGAGGATCTTCGAGCGGCGCGTCCTGCGCGCCCGGCGTGAGCGCGCGGCGGCGGGCCTGCACACGGTCGACTTCCTGATCGCGCGCACGGCCGAGCTGCTCGCCGAGCGCCTGGGCGACGTCAAGCGGCGGTTCCCGCTGGCGCTCGATCTCGGCTGTCACACCGGCCAGCTCGGGCGCCTGCTGGAGGCGTCGGGGCGCATCGACACGCTGATCCAGACCGATCTCGCGCCCGCCATGGTCCGCCATGCTCAGGGCCTGCGCGTGGTCGCGGACGAGGAGGCGCTGCCGTTCGGCGCCGATCGCTTCGATCTGATCGTCTCGGGCTTCAGCCTGCACTGGGTCAACGACCTGCCGGGCGCGCTGGTGCAGATCCGCCACGCCCTCAAGCCGGACGGGCTGTTCCTGGCCGCGATGCCGGGCGGCGAGACCCTGTTCGAGCTCCGTGACGCGTTGATGCGCGCGGAACTGCAGATGAGCGGCGGCGCCGGCGCCCGGGTGGCGCCTTTTTGCGACGTCCGTGACGCGGGCACGCTGCTGCAACGCGCCGGCTTTGCGCTGCCCGTGACCGACCTCGAGACGATCACGGTCAGCTACGCGCACCCGCTCCGGCTGCTCCAGGAATTACGCCTGATGGGCCAGGCGAGCGCGCTCGCCGAGCCCGCCCGGCCGCTCGGCCGGCAGGTGCTCGGGCGCGCGGCCGAGATCTACCTCGAGCGCTATGGCGACGCCCGCGGCCGCGTGCCCGCGACCTTCCAGATCCTGACGCTGACCGGCTGGAAGCCCGATCCGAGCCAGCCGCAGCCGCTGCGGCGCGGCAGCGGCCAGGTGAGTCTCGCCCGCGCGCTCGGCGTCCCGCCCGAGGTGCTCGAAGGCAAGGCCAAGCCCCGCTCCGAGTGAGCCCCGCCCTGGGGCACCGTGCTTCGAGCTTCGGGGAACCCGGTTTCCGCGCCTGCGTTCATCGCACAGCTTCGCCGGCTTCGCCGGTGGTCGTGACCGGTGCGGGAGGCCGTGCCCCAAACGTCCGCCATGCGTCGCGAAGACCGGTGCCGAACTTCGGAACCGGGAGGAAGAGGATGACCACGACAGGCAGCGGGCCGGCGACACCGGGCCAGGACCCCCGCTACGGATCACAGGGCGAGCAGAGCGTCGGCGACCGGACGCGGGACGAGGCGGACCGGCTGCGGCGCGAGGCGGAGAGCACCGCCGAGGAAGCGAGCGAGGAGTTCCGCTCGCACGCCGAGCAGGCTCGGCACGGCGCCGAGGACCTGAAGGACGAGATCGGTCAGCGCGCGAGCCGGCTGGTGGGCGAGGCCAAGGCCAAGGTGCGCTCGACCATCGAGGAGCGCAAGAGCGGCGCCGCCGAGGGGATCGCCGATGTGGCGCACGCGCTGCGGAGCGGTGCGCATGACCTCGAGGAGCACCACAAGGACTTCATCGCCCGTTACGTCCACCAGGCGGCCGACGGGCTGGACAGCATGGCCGAGCAGCTGCGCCGGGAGGATTTCGGCGCGCTCTGGCATCATGTCGAGAGCTTCGCCCGCCGCCAGCCCGGCCTCGTACTGGGCGGGGCGTTCGCCGCCGGGTTCGCGCTCGCGCGCTTCGTCAAGAGCTCGGCCGATCGGGACCGGCGGTACGGCGACGGGGGTCGCTACGGCCGGCGCGGGTCATACGAGGAGCGCGAATCGTCGCAACGCTACCGCGAATGGGAATCGTCGGGTTCCTATGGCGGTGGCGATGCGCCTGAACGGCATGGAGGGCGGCCGACCTCTTCGCGCTCCGGAATCGCAGGGACGGGGCTCGGTGCGAGCGCCGGCCCGGTATCACCGGCCTCGGCGAATCCAGGCAGCGCGTTCGAGGGCGACCCCACCGCCGGCCGCCCCGACCGCCGCTGACGCCAAAGGAAAGAGGGCAAGCGAAATGGCTACCGTCAAAGACGATCGCTCGATCGGACAATTGCTGAGCGACCTCGCAAATGAGACCACCATTCTGGTGCGCAAGGAGATTGAGCTCGCCAAGGCCGAGATTTCGGAGAAGGTCTCCCAAGTCGGCATCGGCGTGGCAGCCCTGGCGGCCGGCGGCGTGGTCTTCTTCGCCGGTTTCCTGGTGCTGCTCGATGCCGCGGTCTACGGCCTCGGCCGGCTGCTCGACACGTACGGCTTCCCGGCGCTCGAGGCGTTGATCGTCGCCATCGGCACCATGGTGGTCGGCATCATCATGTTGATGGTCGGGCGCAATTACCTGAAACCTGAAAACCTCACCCCGTCGCGCACCGCCCAATCGCTTCGCCGCGACAAGGACATGGTCAAGGAGCACGTGCAATGAGCGAGCGGACGTCGAGCGAGATCCAGCGGGACATCGAGCGCACGCGCGCGGAGATGAGCCACACGATCGACGCGATTCAAGATCGCCTGTCGCCCGGTCAGCTGGTCGACCAGGCGCTCTGGCATCTGCGCGAGGGCGAGCTCGCGACCAGCGCCAACGAGTTCGCGGCCAATCTGGGGCGCACCATCCGTGACAATCCGGTCCCGGTCGTCCTGATCGGAACCGGGCTGGTCTGGCTCCTGATCGCAAGCGGGCGCCGGGACCGTGGACGGCCCGATCGCGGCTATGCTCGCTACGGCTACGAGCCGGAGGAGTACGAGGACGAAGAGGCCTGGATCGCGCACTACGGCTCGACCGAAGAGGCCGCCGCACGCTACGACGAGCGGATGCGCCGTCACGAGGGTGGGACCAGGCGCGAGGCCGATCCGGAGTACGCCGGCCACTACGGCTCGGCGCCCGGACCCTACGGTACGGCGAGCAGCACCCCGCGTCCCTCGGATCCGACCGCCGCGCGGCCGGGGGTCTCCGGCAGCACGGTCGGCGCCGCTGCCGTCAATCCGGGCGGCACCGGCTCGTCGGACGACAGTGATGCGCACAGCGCCAGCGAGCGTGCGCGCCGGGCGGCGCAGCAGGCGCGCGAGCGGGCGGCGCACGTTGCTGCCGGACCCGAATACACCGCGCACACCGCGGGTCCGGCGACCGGATCTGGACAGCGCGAGAGCGCGAGTCACGGCATGCACGAGGCCGGCGGACGCTTCGAGCACGCCTCCGAGAGCGCGCGCCACGGCATGGAGCGCGCGGGCGACTACACTCGCGAGCAGACGCGCCGGATGGGGGAGCAGGCACGCCGCCGCACGCGCCGGGTCGGCAGTGCCCTGAACCGCCTGCTTCACGAGCGGCCGCTTCTCGTCGGCGCGATCGGCCTGGCCGTGGGCGCCGCAATCGGCGCGCTGATTCCAGGGACCCGGCGCGAGAACGAGTGGCTCGGCGAGGCCGCCGACGAGGTCAAGCACCGCGCGCGCGAGGAAGCGCACCGCGCGCGCCGGATCGCGGAGCGGGCGGTGGAGGCCGCCGGGGAGGAAGCCGAGCGGCAGGGCCTCACGCCGGAAGGGGCGAAGGACGAGCTGCGGGGAGCGGAGCGCGCGGCGGAACAGAAGGCGCGCGCCGCGGGCCGCTCCGCCACCGAGCAGCTCAAGGAAACGGGGCAGCAGGCGGCGGAATCGGCCAAGCAGATGGCCAAGGACACGCTGCACGAGGTCAAGCACGCCGTCCAGGAGAAGGTCGAGGACACGCAGGAGCGCGTGCGTAAGGTCGCCGAGGCTGCGACGGAGGCCGCCAAGGAGGAAGCCAAGCGTTCGTCGAAGGAAGGCGAGCGCGGTTCTTCCTCCTGAGGAGCGCGGCTCTCCTCCCCGAGACGTTCAGTCTCGATGTCGGGCGGGTGGAATGGATCTCCACCCGCCCGCGTTGTCTGAGCCACTGATCAAGCTGAATTGGAGCATTTCGATGGCACGACAGGACGCCGCGCTGCACGGCCGTTCGGCCGAGCGGCCGCGCGACATTCCCCGGACCGGCTGGCGCGATATCGCCCTGCGGGTCAAGGACGAGATCGCGGAAGACAATCTGTCCATGATCGCCGCTGGCGTGGCGTTCTACCTGTTCTTCGCGATGGTCCCGGCGCTGGCCGCCGTGGTGTCGATCTACGGCCTCGTGGCGGACCCGGAGCAGGTGCAGGAGCAGATCCAGGCGCTGAGCGGCATGCTGCCGCCGGAGGCGGCGACGATCATCCAGGAGCAGCTGCAGCAGGTCGCCGGCGCGGCGCCGGGCGCGCTGAGCGCAGGCGCCGCTTTCAGCCTGCTGCTGACCCTGTGGAGCGTGAACAAGGGGACCAAGGCGCTGATCGAAGCGCTCAACATCGTCTACGACGAGCACGAGCAGCGCGGCTTCATCAAGCTCAACCTGGTCTCGCTGGCGCTGACCTTGGGCATCCTCGTGTTCGTGGTGGTGACGCTCGCTCTGGTCGCGGTGCTGCCGGCGCTGATCGGCATGCTGGGGCTGCCGGACATCGTGCAAGCCCTCGCGCGCTGGCTGCGCTGGCCGATCCTGGCGGTCGTGTTCATGGTCGTGCTCGCCGCGCTCTATCGCTACGCCCCGAGCCGGGATGCGCCGAAGTGGCGCTGGGTGAGCCCGGGCGCGGTGGCGGCCACGGTGCTCTGGATCATCGGCTCGGGCCTGCTCTCCTGGTACATCTCCAACTTCGGCAACTACAACGAGACTTACGGCTCGCTGGGCGCGGTCATGATCCTGATGCTGTGGTTCTGGCTGTCGGCCTTCATCATCCTTCTGGGCGCCGAGGTGAACGCCGAGATGGAGCACCAGACCGAGCGCGACACGACCCGCGGCGAGCACCGGCCCATGGGCCAGCGCGAGGCCCACGTCGCCGATACCCGGGGCGAGCGGCGCTAGATCCGACCCAGGCGCGCTCGGAAAGCTGCAGCTCGCCTTCCATCATCAGGACGGCGGCGCCGCCGACGCGCACCGCGGCGAGCGCGCCGGCCCTGCGCTCGACCTCGACCTCGAGCCGGCTCGGCCGGCCCATCTCCAGGCCCTGGGCGATGATGAAGCGGTGGCGGCCGTCGGGCAGGCCCCCTGCGGTGCCGAGCCAGCCGCCGAAGGCCGCCGCCGCGGCGCCGGTCGCCGGGTCTTCCACGATGCCCGCGCCGGGCACGAAAACGCGGGCCTGAAAGTCGACCTCGCTGCCGGGGCCCGCGTCCACGAACACGAACAGGCCCTTGGCCCAGCTCTCTGGCGCCAGTCGGTCCCACGCCGCCCAGTCGAGGCGCGCCCGGCCCAGCGCTTCCGGGCTGCGCAGACGGACGAACAGGAACGGGACCCCGCAGGAGACTGCCTGCGGCAGGTTGTCGCGGGGGTCCAGGTCGGCAGGGGTGAGCGAGAGCACCGCAGCGACGACGTCGGCTGCGGGCGACGGTCGAAACTCGGGCGCCTGGGGTGCGGTCAGCCGGGCGAACACCGGTCGGCCTTCCAGCGCATCGATGGTCACGGGCACCGGCCCCGCGCCCTCCTCGAAGACGATCCCGGTGCGGGCGCCATCCAGGGCGATCTCGCCGAGCGCTGCCAGAACGATCGCCGAGCCGATCGTGGGATGGCCGGCGAAGGGCAGCTCCGCCGTCGGGGTGAAGATGCGCAGGCGGCGGGTGTGGGCCGGATCGTCGGGCGGCAGCACGAAAACGGTCTCGGAAAGATTGAACTCGCGCGCGATCGCCTGCATCCGCGCGCTGTCCAGGCCACGCGCGTCCGGCAGCACCGCGAGCGGATTGCCCCCGAACGGCTCGGTCGTGAACACGTCGGCCGTGACGAAGCGATAGCGCATCACTCGGTCCCCCCTCGTCGCGTGGCCATCCTTCTGCGCGCCAAGCAATCGGGTCAAGGCAGCCAGAAGGGCTTGCGGACCTCGGCGTCCAGGTCCGCGCGCGTGACCCCGATGTCCTTGAGCAGGCGGTCGTCGAGCATGGCCAGATGGCGCCGCTGCCGGCCACGCTCCCGCCAGGTCAGGATCTGGCGCAGCGCAAAGCCCATCCAGGCGCGGGCGAGGGTCCAGAAGCTCTCCGGCGCGGGCAAGGCGGTGCCGGGGCGGATTGTACCGGTACAATTGCGCGGCATGGACGTTCTCCGGGCGACCAGACGATACAATGCGAAACAAGCTTGACAGGTCCATGGAGTCAATTTCAATATTGTCACCATGACAATTTGGTCGCCCGATCTCTCCCGCGCGCCTGGTCCCAAATACCGGGCGCTGGCCGATGCGATCGCTCTGGCGATCGAGGACGGCTCGCTCACGGCCGGCGCACGGCTGCCGCCGCAGCGCGAGCTCGCGTATCGCCTGAGCATGACCCTCGGCACCGTGACGCGGGCCTACGAGCTGGCGGAGCGGCGGGGCCTCGTATCCGCCGAGGTCGGCCGCGGCACCTTCGTGCGCGCCCAGCGCCGCACCTTCCCCGGCAAGCTCGGCGAGCGTGCCCGCCAGCTCCGCCCGATAGCTCCGGTCCGCGGGCTCGTTGATGGTGAGGTCGAGCAGGTCCGGCCGGCCGGCCGCCGGCGCGGTCCGCGGGCGCT
>CAZXYL010000838.1:0-1516 GCA_964644915.1 uncultured Geminicoccaceae bacterium | reverse complement strand
GTGGCTCCGGCAACTGCGGCTACGGGCTGGCCATCCGCAACCCCGACCAGCACGCCGCAATCACCTACTGCCACCTGTCAGCCATCCACGTCACCGCCGGGCAGCAGGTCACCGCCGGTCAGCCGGTCGGCCGCTCGGGTGGACAGCCCGGAACCCCGGGCGCGGGCAACTCCACCGGCCCGCACCTGCACCTGCACATCGACACCCCCTCCGGCCGCCGCTGCCCCCAAGCCCTGCTGCTCAGGCTTTGGCGCGGCTGGCCCGTCCCCACCATCACCGGGCTGCGCACCTCCGGCTGCACCTACACCCGGCGTCGCCCCGCCACCCCAGTCGCCCGTCCCGATCCCGCCCGAGCTGCCCCTCCCGTGACGGGTGGTCACCGTGGAGCTGTCACACCTTCACCACCTCGTGAGCAACTCCCTTGGGCAGCGCGGTCAGACGTGGCGCGCCGGACCCGACGGCAGCGGTTGGCCTTGCCGCCACCGGATCGCCACGTCGTTATGGGCGGCGGGGAGCTTCCGCGACGCCGCCCAGAACCACGGTTCTGCATTCCCCCATGTTGAACGGCCAAGGACGACGTCACGCGACCATCACCTACATGAGCAGCGGCTCTCTTCGGCTGACGCAACGACATGGTCCTCGTTGTCACCGCATGGTCGTAGCATCACGCCGATGCCCGGAACGCACGACTGGGGAAGTACCCCTGCCGACATGCCAGGCGCTGAGCCGTTCGTCCCGGCCGACTTCTCCCCGCCGACACGCCTGGACCACTCGGCCTTCCGGCTCCGGCCTCTCGGCCCGGAACACAACGAGCGCGACCACGTGGCGTGGATGGGCTCCATCGACCACATCCGTGCGACGCCGGGATATCCGGACGGGAGGTGGCCGCAGGCCATGTCGCTCGAGCAGAACCTCGCGGACCTGCAGAAGCACCACGACCACTTCCGCGACAGGGTCGGCTTCACGTACACGGTGCTCGAAGCTCGTGGACCCGCCGATCACGCCGACGTCATCGGGTGCGTCTACATCTACCCCGACGACCGGCCCGACACCGACGTCCACGTGCAGAGCTGGGTGTGCGCAGACCTGGCAGACCTCGACGCGCTACTGGCCACGACCGTGCGTGCGTGGCTCGAGGAAGCGTGGCCCTGGCGCCCGGAACAGATCCGCGACCACCCGAGGCACACCGCGAGCTGACCCGTGCGGCAACGCTCGGCCCCTGACCGTACTCGACGCTAGTCCGCCAAGGGACGGTTGCGTCCCCACACCGGCCGCAGGGTCCCCACCGCCCGGAGCGCTATGTGCTGGCTCCGCCCTTCGAGCGCTCGCCCAGAACCACGGTTGTCGCGAGGCGGTGAGCAGTCGTCGTAGTTTGGCATCGAGACGAGGCAGCGGGTGAACACTGGTCCTAACTAACGTGGGCCTGGCTGATCGAGGAGCACAAGATGAGCGCGAGGGACGCCTTCGACGAGGCCCTGGCCACCTTCGAGGATCTCGCTCGTGCGCCAGAGGTCCG
>CAZXYL010000837.1:0-1920 GCA_964644915.1 uncultured Geminicoccaceae bacterium | reverse complement strand
GCCGCACCGTCGCGGGGCGCCACAGCAGGAACCGCGATGTGCCGCGCTCTCGGCCTCGATCGAAAGATGGTCGAGCTCGCCTACTGCTGGCCTGACTGAAAGGCGGCCCAGCGCGCGATCCCAAACCACAACCAAGTTTTTTGTCGCCGCGCGCCAGCACCTCCTCGCTTTTTTTGAGCTCGAGGGCGAGCTCGCCGACCAGGACCTTGAGCCGCGCGTTTTCGCGTTCGAGCCGGCCCTGGCGTTGTGGGGCGCCGGCCGGCTCGAATGCCTTCGCGGCGTTGGCGAGGAACTGGTCGCGCCACTGGTAGGAGTGGCCCTGGCTGATCTCATGCTCGGCGCACAGCTCGCCGATCGGCCGGCCCTTCAGGCCCTCGAGCACGATCAGCGCCTTCTGCTCGGGCTCCCACTTGCGTCGCCTCATGGCTGTCCTCCCAGCGTCGGATGCCGGCGGACTGTTGCTCGGCGCGACGGACCGGGCGATCGGCCTGGTGGAGCGGTTCGCCGCCTGCTTCGACGACGGGCGTACGTCGTGGTGCTGGACAATGCGCACAAGGTGAAAGGCGTGCGCGCGGCGAGCGAGGCTGTGGGCGCCGAGCTCCTCTACCTGCCGCCCTACAGCCCGGACCTCAACCCGCTCGAGCTGGCCTTCGCCAGGCTGAAAGGCGCTGCTGCGCACCGGCGCCAGCCGCACCGTCGAGGCGCTCTGGCGGGCGATCGGCCACGCCCTCGAGACCTTCACCCCGGCGGAATGCCACCCTACCTCGCCCACGCCGGCTATGTTCCACACAATCGGGAAAGGCTCTAGGTGGTGCCGTCGGTGACGAAGCCCAGGCGGCGATCGCGCGCGCGGGCCTCGGCGCTGCGCGCCGCCGGATCACCGAAGCCACCGCCGCCGCCGGAGCGCACGTCGAGCACGTCGCCCGGCCGAATCACGATGCCCACTTCCTTGGTCTTCAGCGGCCGGTCGGGCCGACCCTTCGACTTCAGCACGTAGCGGTGCGGCACGCCGTCCCGGCCGCCGAGGATGCCGCAGGCGCCGTGGCGTATGCCGTCGCCCGCGGTGTTGGCGACCGCGGGCTCGGCGACCTCCACGCGCATCTCCAGCTCGGCTCCGGGCCCGCCGCGGAAGCGGCCGTCGCCACCGCTGTCGGGCCGGAACTCGTGGCGACCGAAGAACAGCGGGAAACGCACCTCGGCGACCTCGAGGCTGCCGAACTTGATGCCGCCCGCCGCCTGCCATTCGCCCGCGGCCGGCCAGCCGTCGCCCGCGGGCGAGGCGCCCCCGCCCGGGCGCGCCTGGAACATGTGCCAGATGAACCGCCGCCCGGTGCGCGGGTCCTGGCCCTGGATGGCGATGCGAAAACGCCGGCCCCAGCCGGCCATGGCCCGGTCCGGGCAGGCCGGCGCCAGCGCCTTGACGATCGCCTCGAGAATCTCCTGGCCGCAGTGGTTGGTGCACAGCGTGACCGGCGCGCCCTCGCGCGCCCAGACCACCGTGCCCTCCCTCGCGATCACCTCGACCGGTCGGAAGGCGCCGTCGTTCTTGGGCGTCTCGGGGTCGATCAGATAGGCGAGCGCCACCACCACCGCGGAGCGCATGTTCGGGTAGGAGGAGTTGATGAAGCCCGTGACCTGCGGGTGCGAATCCGACAGATCGACCTCGAGATCGCTGCCGCGCTTGGTGACCCTGGCGCGGATGTGGACATCCTCGGTGCCGTGGCCGTCGTCGTCGAGCACCGCCTCTCCGTCATAGACGCCGTCCTGCCAGCCGGCGATGACGGCCCGGACCTGCCGCTCCGCCCCGTCCAGGACCGCCTCGATCGCCGCATGCGTCGTGACCGAGCCGAACTCCGCGAGCAGGGCGAGGAGGCGCCGCTCACCGACCCGGGCGGAGCCGATCATCGCCGCGAGATCGCC
>CAZXYL010000836.1:0-1502 GCA_964644915.1 uncultured Geminicoccaceae bacterium | reverse complement strand
GGCCGCGGTCGGCACTTACGAGCCGGTGCTGAGCCTGGTCGTCGCCACGCACCAGGGCCGCGGCGCCCATGTCCTGGTCTCGTCGGATGACTACGAGGACCTGATCCTCGACATCATCATGGCGCACACCGACGAGCTCGAGGCTCATCCCGACAAGTACGTCAAGTTCCTGCGTGGGATCTATCGGGCCATCGATTACTTCTACGAGAACCAGGAAGAGGCGATCCCGATCATCGCCCGGCACTTCTCCATCACCCCGGAGGAGTTCGAGGAGACGCTGCCCAACTTCCGCTACACCCCCTACCAGGAAGCGCGCGATTATATCGGCACCAAGGAGGAGCCAGGTCGCGCATACGAGATCTTCCGCGATGCGATGGCGCTCAACCTAGACTTTGGCTCCTCCGATGTCGAGCTCTACCCGGAGGACCACATCACCACCGAGATCATCTCCCGGGTGGAGAAGGACTGGGAGTGAGCCCAAGGCCGGACGTCGAGAACCGCCGTCGTGAGCCGTAACATCGATCGGGCGGGCTCGGTGGGCGCAGCCCGCTCCGGGGTGGCGACCGCCACCAAGCGCCCGGCCGCTGGAGCCCCCGGCCGGGTACCGCCCGTGGCGGCCGCACCGCGCCAGGCCAACCCCTGGCGCGGCCTGTTCGTCTTCCGGGCGCGCACCCGGCCCGACATCGAGGTCTGGGTCGGCATCGGCGCCTTCGTGACCGTGATCGGGACCTGGCTGTCGGTGACCGAGCTCGGGCTCGTCCAGCCGCAGTTCCTGCCCTCCCCGCTCGCGGTGGTGCAGGCCTGGGCGGGCCTTTTCCAGAACGACTACCACGAGGACATCGGCATCAGCATCAGCCGGGTCTGGATCGCCTTCGGGGCTGCCGCTCTGATCGCGATCCCGCTCGGCATGCTGATGAGCAGCTACCGCGCCGTCGGCGCCTTCTCGGAGCCGCTGATCGACTTCATCCGCTACCTCCCGGTGCCGGCGCTGGTGCCGCTCACGCTGATCTGGCTCGGCATCGGTGAGGGCTCCAAGATCGCGCTGCTCTGGATCGGCACCTTCTTCCAGCTGGTTCTGCTGATCGCCGATGACGCGCGGCGCGTGCCCAAGGAGTTCATCGAGACCGGCCGGACGCTCGGCGCCACCGACTGGGCGTTGCTCAAGGACGTGCTGTTCCGGGCCATGCTGCCGAACGTGGTCGACAGCCTGCGCATCACGCTCGGCTGGTGCTGGACCTACCTGCTCATCGCCGAGATCGTGGCCTCGAACTCCGGCATCGGTTACGAGCTCTGGACCGCGCGCCGCTACGGTAAGACGCCGGAGGTCTTCGCCGGCATCCTGACCATCGGCATCATCGGGCTCGCCTCGGACCAGCTGATCCGGGCCGGGCATCGCCGCGGCTTCCGCTATCTCGCCTGAGCATCGGAGCCTCTGCAATGCCGGCCGAGAGCGGCTTCATCGAGTTCCGGGAGGTGACGAAGGAGTTCCGCGACCTTCGCGG
>CAZXYL010000835.1:0-2318 GCA_964644915.1 uncultured Geminicoccaceae bacterium | reverse complement strand
GCAACGCGCGACCGGCCGATCGGTTGCGCGCCCGCGAGCGCTGACGCGTCCGTCAGGCACGCTCCGGGAGTTTAT
The DNA here is from genome assembly GCA_964644915.1 of uncultured Geminicoccaceae bacterium. Classification (GTDB taxonomy): domain Bacteria; phylum Pseudomonadota; class Alphaproteobacteria; order Geminicoccales; family Geminicoccaceae; genus CAZXYL01. Next base: position 2,243 of record CAZXYL010000835.1, on the reverse strand, counting down.
CGATTCTCCTGCGGAAATATACTCGGGCGTAGCCGTCTTCGACCCGGCGCTCCGTCTCCTCGTAGCCGAGCGCCGCGTAGAAGGGGAAATTCTCGACCATCACCTCGTGCGTGTAGAGGCGCGTCTCGTTCAGCCCCAGCCGCCGCGCCTCGCGTTCGGCGAAGCCCATGAGCATTCGCCCGCGCCCGCGCCCCTGCTCGCCGGGGCGCACCGCCACGGTCTCGATGAAGAGGTGATCGACCCGCGGCTCGAGCACGATCACGCCCGCAGGCGCACCCGCGCTATCCTGCATGTAGACCCGAGACGCCGCGATCAGCGGGCTGTAGTCGGCGAGCATGGGCGCCGGCGGCTTGCCGATGCGCGGGACATAGATCTGGAACGCGGCCGTGATGCAGGCCGTGACCGCGGCGAGATCGTAGTGGGTGGCGAGGCGGATCGGGCCCATGCGCGTCCGGATGCAACGGCGGCTCAGATGTGGATCGGGGCGCCGTGGGCCGCGAGCGCCGCCTCCTTGACCGCCTCCTCGAGGGTCGGGTGCGCATGGCTGGTGCGCGCGAGATCCTCGGACGAAGCGCCGAACTCCATGGCGAGCGCGGCTTCCCCGATCATGGTCCCGGCTTCGGGGCCGATGATGTGCAGGCCGAGCAGGCGATCGGTGCTGGCGTGCGCGAGCACCTTGACGAAGCCGTCGGTCTGGCCGGTCGCACGCGCGCGCGAGTTGGCCGAGAAGGGGAACTTGCCGGCCTTGTACGCGATGCCCGCCTCCTTGAGCTGCTCCTCGGTCCGCCCGACCGAAGCGACCTCGGGTGCGGTGTAGATCACCGCCGGGATCGCATCGTAATCGATGTGCGGTTTCTGCCCGGCGATGTGCTCGGCGACGCACACGCCCTCGTCCTCGGCCTTGTGCGCGAGCATCGGGCCTCTGATCACGTCGCCGATGGCATAGACCCCTTCCGCGCTGGTGGCGAAGCTGTGGTCGACCTCGATGCGGCCGTGGTTGTCCGTGGCGAGCCCCACGGTCTCGAGGCCGAGGCCGTCGGTGTAGGGGCGCCGCCCGATGGCGACCAGGACCACGTCCGCCTTCATGGACTCGGGCTCGCCGCCCTCGGCGGCCTCGGTGGTGACCAGCAGGCGCTCGCCGCCGGCGTCCACCTCGGTCACCTTGGTGCCGAGCTTGAAGCCCAGGCCCTGGCGCGAGAGCAGGCGCTGGAACTGGCGCGAGACCTCGAGGTCCATGCCCGGCGTGATGCGGTCGAGGAACTCGACCACGGTGACCTTGGCGCCGAGCCGGCGCCAGACGGTGCCGAGCTCGAGGCCGATGTAGCCGGCGCCGACCACGAGCAGGTGCATCGGCACCTCCTCGAGCTCGAGCGCGCCGGTCGAGGACACGATCCGCTCCTCGTCGATCTGGATCCCGGGCAGGGTCGCGGAGTCCGAGCCGGTGGCGATGATGATGTGCCTGGCCGTGATCTCCTGGCTGCCGCCGCCGTTGAGATCGACATGCACCCGCCCGGGCCCGTCGAGCCGGGCCGCGCCCTTGATGCCGGTGACCTTGTTCTTGCGGAACAGGAACTCGATGCCCTGCGTCAGCTCCTTGACCACCTTGGTCTTGTGGTCCTGCATCGCGCCGAGGTCGAGCTCGACCGTCGGGATCTTGATGCCGTGCATGGTCAGCCCATCGCGGGCGTCGGCGTACAGCTCCGAGGAGTGCAGCAGCGCCTTGGACGGGATGCAGCCGACGTTCAGGCAGGTGCCGCCGAAGGCGCCGCGCTTGTCGACACAGGCGACCTTCATCCCCAGCTGCGCCGCCCGGATCGCGCACACGTAGCCGCCCGGGCCGGCGCCGATCACGATCACGTCGAAGCTGTCGTCAGCCATGTGCCGTCTCGCCGTTCATGTCGATGAGCCGAAGCGGGCCCGCCCGCCCGCGGGACCCGGAGCGTCAAATGTCGAGCAGCAGCCGCTCCGGGTCTTCGATGCACTCCTTCACCCGGACCAGGAAGCTCACCGCCTCGCGGCCGTCGACGATCCGGTGGTCGTAGCTGAGCGCCAGGTACATCATCGGCCGGATCTCGATCTTGCCGTCGATCACCATCGGCCGGTCCTGGATCTTGTGCATGCCGAGGATGCCGACCTGCGGCGGGTTGAGGATCGGCGCGCTCATGAGCGAGCCGTAGACGCCGCCGTTGGAGATCGTGAACGTGCCGCCGGTGAGCTCATCCATGCCGAGCTTGCCGTCTCGC
>CAZXYL010000834.1:0-11080 GCA_964644915.1 uncultured Geminicoccaceae bacterium | reverse complement strand
TGCCCGTGACGGTGGCGACGCCCTCCGAAGGGGATTGGCAACGATGCACGTCGTGGCGCTCTGCTCGCAGAAGGGCGGTTCGGGCAAGACCACGCTTGCGGGCCACCTGGCGGTGCAGGCGGGGCTCTGCGGCGCGGGGCCGGTCGCGGTCATCGACACCGACCCCCAGGGCTCGCTCGCGGCATGGTGGAACGAGCGCCGCTCCGAGCGCCCGGCGTTCGCCGGCACGACCCTGGCGCAGCTGCCGTCCGACCTCGAGCGCCTGCGGCACGAGGGCTGCCGGCTGGTGATCGTCGATACGCCGCCGGCGATCAACATGGCGATCCAGCGGGTGATCAACGTCGCCGATCTGGTCGTCATCCCGACCCGGCCGAGCCCGCACGACCTGCGCGCCGTCGCCGGCACGGTGGACATGGTCGAGCGGGCGCAGTGCGTCATGGTCTTCGTGCTCAACGCCGCCAATCTACGTACCAAGATCACCTCCGATGCCGCGGTCGCGCTCTCGCAGCACGGCACCGTGGCGCCGGTGTTCATCCAGCAGCGGGTCGAGTTCGCCGCGTCCATGATCGACGGGCGGACGGTGTGCGAGCTGGCCCCCGAGGGGCGCTCCGCCCAGGAAATCCTGCTGCTGTGGGAGTATCTCGCCTCCCAGCTCGACCGGCGGGAGCGCCGGCGCATCTTCCAGCAGCCGCAGCCGCCCCTGCCGTTCGGCCGCCGCGCCAGCCTGTGAGGAGAGCTTCGCCCATGTCCCAGCCCGCCCGACTGAGCAGCGGCCTGCTCGCCCGCAAGGGCGAGGCCTTCCCGGCGGGCGGCTTCGCCACGGCCGCGATCGGCCTGGCACGGCTGCCGGCGCCGCAGGCGCGCTCCCGGCCCTGCGTGCCGGACCCGTCGAGCTCGATCGAGCAGGCCAGACCCTGGCCGCCCGCCGGTCCGGGCAAGCCGAAGACGGACAAGGACGAGCGGGTGGCGCTGACGGTGCGGCTCGACCCGGCCCGGCATACGCGGCTCAAGATCTTCTGCGCGCGCCGGCGGCGCACCGGCCAGGACGTGATGATCAAGGCGTTGGACGCGTATCTCCAGGCCTTCGGCCCGGACTGCGCCTGCGTGCAGGGCGAGCGTTCTCGGAGCTGACAGCCCTTCAGCCCGAGCCGCCAGCCGCGCCGGCGCCGGGGATCCGCCCCTCGAGTGCCCGCTCCAGCTCGACGATCGAGGCGAGCACCAGGTCCGCCTCGACGGCCAGCGCCTCCCTCGGGCAGCCGCCCGTGAGCACGGCGACGGCGAGCCCGGCGCCGGCCGCCCGGGCCATCGCGAGATCGGCCACGGTATCGCCGACCACCGCGACCTCGCCCGGCGCCACGCCCACGGCCTGGCAGAACGCCAGCACCATGCCCGGCTCGGGCTTGAGCCCGTGGCCGCCGTCGGCGCCCACGACGAAGTCGACGCGATCGCGGACACCGAAACGCGCGAGCGTCCGCAGGCCAGCGTCCGTGTCGTCCATGGTGGCGAGGCCTAGCCTCAGTCCACGGGCGCGCAGCCGGTCGAACAGCGGTGCCAGCTCGATCACGGGGATCGGCGGATAGGCCTCGTGGTCGGAGAAGTGCCGCTTCACGCGGGCGTGCACGTCCGTGACGCCGGCGAGCTCCGGCTCGGCCGCCCAGAGCGCCGCCTGCTGGGCGGTGCTCGCCCACAACAACGGGCTCTCGGGCGTGAACCGGTCCTGGTGGGGATCATAGCCGTGGCGGCGCAGCAGGGCCTCGGCGAGCGCCGGCCCGCCGCCGGCGAGCACCGCGAGTTCCGCCGCCACCCCGCGATAGGCGGCGAGCCATGTGCCCCGGAAATCGAGCAGCGTCCCGTCCTTGTCGAACAGGATCGCCTTGATCCGCAGGGCCCCGGTGCCTTGGTTCATCCCTTGCTAACCTCGACGTGCCAGCCTCTCCACGAGCTTCGCCCGCGCGCGGCCCCGGTGGAGCACGCAGCGGGCGCGGTGGAGCCGCAGGAACCATAGACGTACTGGCCGCGCATGAGCAGTCAGCTGCTGCAGCGAACCCCTCGTGATCTGCCTTCGGAGGTCGACTCCGAGCCGCTGCGCGTCCCGATCCTGGGCGACGTGCTGCTGCTCAACGCGGATATCGAGCGCGAGCTGCCGACGGTGGCCAACCTCCTGCAGCCGGCCGGCTACCGCGTGCGCGCCTGCCCGTCGCTCGTTCAGGCCCGGCGCCTGGTGGAGAAGGTCGCGCCCATTGCCGGGCTGGTCCGCCTCGATCCGCAGCAGCCGCCGCCACTCGAGGAGCTCGAGGACCTGCTGGACGCCCAGCCCTCGCTCCGCCTGATCGCGCTGGTGAAGCCCGGCGGCGACGCGACCGAGGTCCTGGCCGAGCTGATCCGGCGCGATCTGATCTACGATTACCATACCCTGCCCCTCGATCTCGAGCGTCTGGTCTTCGCGCTCGGCCACATCAACGGCCTCGTGGCGGTGGAGCGGGCCGCCAAGGCCGCCCGCGCCCTGCCCCCGCCGGAAGCCGAGATGGTGGGCACCAGCGCCTCGATGCGTGCGGTCGCCGACGCGGTGCGCAAGGTGGCCCGTGCCCGCGCGCCGGTCCTGATCCGCGGCGAGAGCGGCACCGGCAAGGAGCTGGTCGCTCGCGCCATCCACCAGCACTCGGGGCGTGCGGCGGGCCCGTTCGTCGCGGTCAACTGCGCGGGCCTGCCGCCGAGCCTGATCGGCTCCGAGCTGTTCGGGCACGAGAAGGGCAGCTTCACAGGCGCCATCGGCCGCAAGATCGGCCGCATCGAGGCCGCGCAGGGCGGCACCCTGTTCCTGGACGAGGTCGGCGACTTGCCGCTCGAGCTGCAGGGCCATTTCCTGCGCTTCCTGCAGGAGCGCACGATCGAGCGCATCGGCGGCACGGGGCCGATCCAGGTCGACGTCCGGGTGCTCGCGGCCACCCACGTCGATCTCGCCCGAGCGCAGGCCGAAGGGCGCTTTCGCGAGGACCTCTTCTACCGGCTGAATGTGCTCGCGATCGATCTGCCGCCCCTGCGCGAGCGCGGGGGCGACGTCGACCTGCTCGCCTGCCACTTTCTCGGCAAGTTCGCGCGCGAGCTCGGGCGTTCGACGCTGCGGCTGCGCGAAAGCGCTCTCCAGGCGCTCCGGGCCTATGGCTGGCCCGGGAACGTGCGCGAGCTGATCAGCTGCGTCCACCGGGCCGCGGTCATGGCCGAGGGCAAGTGGGTCACCGCCGAGGATCTGGGCATCGATCTCGGCCGGATCAGAGCACGGACGAAGCCGCGGCCGACCCTGCACGAGGCGCGCGCCGAGCTGGAAAAGCGTCTGGTCGAGGAGGCGCTACGCCAGAGCGGCCAGACGGTGCAGGCGGCGGCCCGTCAGCTCGGCATCTCCCGCATGACGCTCTATCGGCTCCTGGATCGCTACGGCATCGGCGCGGAGCGCCCGGCCGAAGGCGCCGATGCCGACCAGGGCGCGGACTGAACCGGCATCGCTCGACATAAACGCGCCCTTAACCTTACGCCGCCATCCTGGCCCGGCCGTCGCGACGGTGCGTCTCGCGAGCTGGAGGGCCGGTAATCATCATGTTCCAGGACGGGTCTCGACGAATCGTTGGCAGGGCCGGGCTGGTCGGCCTCGGCCTGCTGGCCGGATTGCAGGCGACCCAAGCGGCGCATGCCGCACCCGCGCCGAAGGGGGCGTCCCCGTCCGAGGTAGCGGGTCACGACGCGCGCGCAGCCGACCATTTGGCCGTGCCGCCGCCGGAATATTTGAGCCGGCCCGGCGCGGCGCCGGTCGAGCTGGCCCAGGCGTCCGGGGAGGGCGCGCCGGCTCAGACCGTCGGCCAGCCGCCGCCGGAACGTAACGAGCGCCCCGAGATCGCGGCCGCGCTCGACGTCGGCGGCGTCCTCACCCCGCAGGGCATGCTCGTGGTCGAGCCCTCCTTCACCTACTCCCATTCCGGGGTCAATCGCTTCACCTTCCGCGGCACCGAGCTGGTCGAGACGGTGCTGATCGGCATCGTCGAGGCGGAGAACGCCAGCCGTGACTTCCTCGAGGCCGCGCTCACGCTCCGCTACGGCATCACCGATCGGCTCGAGGTCGACGTGCGCGTGCCCGGGGTCTATCGCGACGACCGGGTCGCGACCACGGTGGACGTGAGCGGGGATGGCACCGGGGATACGGCGGTGGTCGAGGAGCTCTCTGCGGCAGGCTTGGGCGACATCGAGCTGGCCGCGCACTACCAGATCAATCGGGGCGACGGCGGCTGGCCCTATTTCGTCGCCAATCTGCGCGGCAAGTTCCCGACCGGCCGCGGCCCGTTCGACGTCGACCGGGACGAAAGCGGCATCGAGACCGAGCTGCCCACCGGCTCGGGCTTCTATGCGGTGGAGCCGAGCGTCACGGTCATCTATCCCGCCGACCCGGTGGTGCTGTACGGCAACGTCGGTTATCTCTGGAACGTCAAGCGGGACATCAACCAGCAGATCGGCACGGCGACGATCGGGCGCGTCAATCCCGGCGACGCCATCCGGTTCGGCTTCGGCATGAGCATCGCGCTCAACGAGCGGATCTCGCTCTCGCTCGGCTATTCGCAGGACCTGATCGATGGCACGACCACTCAGATCGACGGCGTCTGGACCGAGGCCGAAGAGCTCACGGTGGGCCAGATCACGATCGGCTTCTCCCACCGCCTGAGCGACCGCATGAGCATCGACCTCGGCACCACGTTCGGCGTCACCGAGGACGCCACCGACGTCTCGATCGGCGTCCGGCTGCCGATCCGCTTCCAGCTGTTCTGACCGGAGGCGCGCGACGGCCGGCCGGTGTCCGGGCCGGCCGGCGGCCCCGGTGCGATCAGGGGCGCATGCCGAACTGCACGACGCCCCGGTTGACCAGATGCTGCACGCGGCGGGCCTGCGCCACGGCGCGGCTCGCATGCGCCAGATCACTGTAGTTCAGGACGTTGAGGTCGAGGATCATGTCGTGCCGGACCGAGGCGTCGTCCCGGCGGTTGGCGAGCCGCGCCAGGACCACGCCGGGGCTGACCTGATTCTGCACCAGCGTGGTCGCGACGTCCCCGATCTTGAGCTCGACGCTCTTGCCATCCTGCACGAGGTGGACCGGCAGATCGCTGTTGGTGCCGAGCTCGAAGCCGTTCGCCTTGTCGAGCACGTCGGCGACCAGCCCGTTGTCGAACTCATAGCGCTGGCCACCGGGGATCTCGGTGATCTGGCTGACGCCCGAGCCCACGACCGTCCCATCGGCGGTGCGCCGCAGCTCGGCTGGCGGGCCGGAGCCGGCGTCCTTGCCCTTGTAGACCAGCTCGAACTCGCCGTTCTCGAGATCGGACCACGACCACTTGGGGGGGCTGAAATCGTCGCGCTTCGACGGCGTGAAATGCGTGATCAGGCGCAGCTGGTCGTCGATATCGACCTCGAACCGCAGCCCGAACGAGATCTCCAGCCCGTTGGGGCCAAAGAAGCCGCCGCGAAAGTCGGCGAGCTCCCCGGGATCGATCGCCGATACGGGAACCCGCACCAGCGGCTCGGTTTCCGGCGAGGGCGGCGCGACCGGCGCGGCAGCGACCGGCAGCGCAAGGAGGATGACCAATGCGCCGCCGACCGCGGCCCGGAGCATGCTCCGAGTGGCGGGGCGGCCTCGATGGTCGACGGGTGCTACGGTGCTGCGCATGGTTTGAGCGCTCCTTTCCTGGCTCACCTGACGTTCAAGGGCCGGACGAGGCGGAACTGCGCCGGGAGCCGGGCGAGCGTGCCGTGGTCGGCAAGCGCCGGGCGGGCGAGGCCGCGGTTCAGCGGCGCCGCGATCTGGCGCAAGGCCCAGTCCTGCTCCTTGTTGAAGTTGGCCCGCGCGAGCGCCGGGTCGTTGCGGACGATGAAGGCGATGTCGTCGACGCGCAGAGGCTCGAACTGCTCGCGGGAATAGGTGCGGACGCCCTTTGCAGGGTCGCCGATCAGAACCTGATCGCCGTTGATCCCCTTGATCACGACGAAGTGGCGATAGCCGTCGATCTCGACCAGAGCGATCGCCGGCACGCCGACCTCCGCCAGCTTCTCGATCGAGAGGCGATAGCCGTCCGCCTGATAGCCCACGGTCTCGAGGTAGAGCTTCATGTCCAGCAGCGAAAAGCCGGTTTCGCGGATCCGCTCCTTGTCGCCGACCTCGTACATGGCCCGGAAGACCTCGACCTCGCTCGCCTGCCGGCCGTAGTGGAAGTGCAGCAGCGTGGCCAAGGCGGCCGATCCGCAGCTGTAATCGAACTGTTGCCGCACGACGGTCTGGAACGGCCGCTCCTGCAGGCTCACGACCGGCACGTGGAAGATGCCGCCCAGGCCGATCTGTGCGACCCCCGCGAGCGCGGGCGAGGCGCAGACGAGCAGCGAGGCCAGGAGTGCGGCGGAGATCTTGGATGTCATCGTTCCTTACCCGTTCGCGTGGCGCGGAAAGGGTCGGGGCCGCGAGCGGCCCCGACGAGATCAGTACAGGTGGATGTGCACCGTCATGGCAGAGTTCACGCTCGCGTTGTTGCCGGTGTTGACGGCCTGGCTGCTCATGCCGCGCAAGCGGTTCATGCTGTTGCCGAAGTCGACCAGGCCGGTGTTGATGTCCTGGCCGGCATTGAACGTACCGCCATGGGTGATGGCGTAGAGCTCCTGGTCGCTGATGCTGATGCCCTGGCGGCCGCTGAGCCCGGCGAGATCGCCTTGCCCGAGCGGCGCGAGGGCGGCGAGGGGATCGCCGACGTCGTTGGCGAGCCCTGCCCCGGACCAGAGCCCGGACGCCAGGCCCAGCATCACGACTGCTGGGCAAAGCTGCTTGAAGACTGGCATCGGGTTACTCCCTTGACGATGGGCTCGAGGGGCCGGAGGCCGGGGGACCTCCGACCCTCTCGAGGGGTCCGTTCCGCCGTGGTGGGGCGCGGGGGTGCCTATCCCACGGCGAGAAGCGGACATCGGAGCAGCCGGGATCAGCGGCCGATGTTGACCGTGCCGATCGCCGTCTGCAGGTTCGCCGCGTTCGCCACCGAGCCGAAGCCGGTGTTGCTGCTGTTCGCGAAGTTGCCGGCGGCCAGCTTCATGGCGTTGGTGCCGAAGTTGATCTCGCCCGAGTAGATGTCGCCGCTGCTGACGCTCAGCGACACCGACGCGGCCGTCCCGTTCAGCGTCTGGTGGTTCACCGCCACCGCGATGTCGCTGACGTTGAGGTGAGTGGACTCGTCGCGGATGTTGTAGCTGCCGTCATTGGCCGCCATGCCGCCCTTGTCCGCCTCGACCTCGGTCTCGGTCTTGACGTTCTTCGAGCCCTCGTTGGCGACCATTGCGCCGTCCTCGGCCTCGATCTCGGTCTCGTTCTTGATGTTCTTGCCGCCGTTGTTGGCCGCCTGGCCACCATCCTCGGCCTCGACCTCGTTCTTCACGTTCTTCGAGCCGTTGTTGGCCGCCTGGCCACCGTCTTCGGCCTCGACCTCGTTCTTCACGTTCTTGGAGCCGGCATCAGCGAGCATCGCGCCATCGTCGGCATGCTTCTGCACGTTCTTCGAGCCGTTGTCGGCGAGCTGCCCGCCGTCCTCGACGTCGTTCTTCACGTTCTTGGAGCCGGCATCGGCGACCTGGCCGCCATCGTCGGCGTGCTTCTGCACGTTCTTGGAGCCGTTGTTGGCAAGCTGCCCGCCGTCCTCGACCTCGGTCTCGATCTTGACGTTCTTCGAGCCGTTGTCGGCCGCCTGGCCGCCGCGGTCGGCCTCGACCTCGCTCTCGAGGTGGACGTTCTTCGCGCCGTTGTCGGCCGCCTGGCTGCCCTTCTCGGCCTCGACCTCGCTCTTGGTGATGGTCTTGGTCTCGGTGTTGATGTCGGTCTCCTTCTTGATGTTGAAGGAGCCGTCGTTGGCCGCCATGCCGCCCTTCTCGGCCTCGACGTCGGTCTCGTGCTTGATCTCGACGTCCTTCTCGACCGAAACGTTCTTCGAGCCGTTGTTGGCCGCCTGGCCGCCCTTCTCGCCCTCGACCTCGACGTCCTTTTGCAGCGCGATCGGCGAGTCGTTGAGCTCGAGGAGCGGATCGGTCGCGTAGGCGCTGGTGCCGAACATGATGGTCAGCGCGAGCGCGCCGGTCATATTGGCCAGCGCAGTGTTCAGGAGGGTCTTCTTCATCGCATCACCTCGGAGGTTTACGGTTGGCACGCCCGATCGGTCGGGCATCGATGGAAGCCCCGAACGAGCCGTGCGTCAGGACGCTCGCGGCCCGGCCGTTGGCTTTCGGTCCGGCCCCGCCGGGAGCAAGCCCCGTGCCACTCCTCTAAGTCTCTGTATCAACGGTTTTTTCTGTCCGGACCCGGTGTCGGCGCCACGCGGAGAGCGCGATGTTCCGCGAGCGCCGTCACGCCCGGGCACCCGCCGAGCGCGAGCGGAAACGGCCGGAGCGCGGCCCGGTGCGCGGCTTCCCGGGGGTCGGCGGTGCCTCGTGACCCGTCCCGGCGCACTGTCACGCTTTGTTACAGCGCGGCCCGGCAGGCTGGCGTTCTGCGAGCGATTCCGGCTCGTTGAAGGAAAATTTACGCTGTCACGGTCCCGTGACAGCCGCACTCATGACTCACTCGGCGGCGATCGACGCGCTGAACGCGGCGCGCTCGCGCTCGCGCTCGCGCTCGAGCAGGTAGTCGCGGGTCAAGGGCACAGCGTCCTGCCGCTTGGCCAGCTGGATCTGGAACACCATGTGCCCCATGCGCCGGAACGCGAGCTCGGACGCGGTAAGATAGAACTCCCACATCCGGCAGAAGCGCTCGTCGTAGAGCTCGGCGACCCGGGCCCGGTTCGCCGTGAAGCGGCGGCGCCACAGCCGCAGGGTCTCGGCGTAGTGGAGCCGCAGGATCTCGACGTCCGTAACCCAGAGCTTCAGGCGCTCGATCGCCGGCAGGACCTCGGAGAGCGCGGGCGAATACCCGCCGGGGAAGATGTACTTGCGGATCCAGGGGCTGGTCGAGCCCGGCCCGTCCATGCGGCCGATCGAATGCAGCAGCGCCACGCCGTCCTCGGTCAGAAGCTCGCGGATCTTGGCGAAGAAGTCCTGATAGTGCCGCACGCCCACATGCTCGAACATGCCAACCGAGACGATCCGATCGAAAGCGCCCGTCTGCTCCCGGTAGTCGCGCAGTTCGAAGCGCACCCGGCCCGCGAGCCCGGCGCGCGCGGCCCGCTCCCGGCTCACCTTGAGCTGCTCCTCGGCGAGGGTGATGCCGACCACCTCGCGCGCGCCGGCTTCGGCCAGATGCAGGGCGAGCCCGCCCCAGCCGGAGCCGATGTCGAGCACGCGGTGGCCGCGCTCGATCAGGAGCTTGGCCGCGATGTGCCGCTTCTTGTCGAGCTGCGCCCGGTCGAGATCGTCGTGCGCGTGGGTGAAATAGGCGCAGGAATACTGCCGGTCGCCGTCGAGGAAGAGATCGTACAGGGCACCCGACAGATCGTAGTGATGGGCGGCGTTGGCGCGGGCCCGGGCGACCGGATTGTACTGGTGCAGGACGCGGAGCCAGTGATCCAGGGCGGCGAGCGTTCGCGCCGGCCCATGGCTGCTGGCGTGCTCGGCGTTGGCGGCGCAGATGTCGAGGAAGTCGTAGAGCGAGCCCTCCTCGATCGTCAGCGTGCCCTCCATGTAGCCTTCGCCGATGTGCAGGAACGGGTGGATCGCCAGGCGGCGTTGGAGGGCACGGTCGTGCAAGCGTATGGTCGCGCGCGGACCCTGCCTGCTCGCGACGACGTGTCGCCGCCCGCTGGTGTCGATGATCGTGAGCTGCCCCCATCGAAGCACCCGCCTGGCGTACTGCAGCAACAACATCCGCGCCCGCCCTCCCGTGGCCCGAGCCGCCGTTCGCGATCGGCGTCCCCGGACCCGCCGGATCGTTAACGACTGATTAAACAAAACAGATCCGCGCCGTCAAATCGGGCGCCACCGTCACGTCGTCGCGCACCCCCTGCCGGTCACGGAACGCGGCCCCGCATCGACACGTTGGCCGGAAGACGCAGGTCCGCCGGACCTGCGGGGGCGGGGTGCAATCAGATGCCGGTGTTCTTCACCGCCGATACGCATTTCGGCCACGGCGGCGCGCTCGGCCTGTTCAAGCGCCCCTTCGCTTCCGTGCGCGCCATGGACGAGGCCATGGTCGCGCGCTGGAACGAGGTCGTCGGAGAGCCCGACGAGGTCTGGCACTTGGGCGACTTCGCAGTCCACCAGCCTGCGGGCCGCATCGATGCGCTGCTGGGCGCGCTCGCCGGGCGCAAGCATCTGATCCTGGGGAACAACGACAGCGTCGAGACGGCGGAGCTTCGTGGCTGGGCGAGCGTACAAGGTTATGCCGAGATCGAGGTGGACCGCACCCCACTCGTCCTTTGCCACTACCCCTTCCGGAGCTGGAACGGCCAGGCGCGTGGCGCCCTCGACCTGCACGGGCACAGCCACGGCCGCCTCACGCCGCTGGCCCGCCAGTTCGACGTCGGGGTGGACGTCTGGGACTTCCGGCCGGTCACGCTGGACGAGATCCGCTCGCGGCTACGCCACCGTTCACGCCGCGTTGGCGGCTGAGCCCGCCCGAGATCAGAGCTCGAGCCGGCAGCTCACCCATTGACCGCTGCGGCTGCTCTCGAGCGCCGCCTCGATGAACTTCATGCCCTTGGCGCCGTCGAGCACGGTCGGGAACTCGAGGGAAAGGGGATCGCACGGCCGGCCGGTACGCCTGGCCACGATCGCGTCCGCGGCTTCCCGGTAGAGCGTGGCGAAGGCCTCCTGGTAGCCCTCGGGGTGACCGATCTCGACGCGGGCCGCATGCGTGGCCTCCGGCGTCAGCTTCCCGTCGATGCGCCGGGTCATCAGGCGGGGGAAATCGTTCAGGCGACGGTGCAGCAGATGGTTCGGCTGCTCGTGATGCCACTCCAGGCCACCCTTCTCCCCGAAGATGCGAAACGAGAGGCCGTGCTCCGCGCCCGCCGCCGCCTGGGTCACCCACATCGAGCCGCGGGCGCCGTTCTCCCAGCGCAGGAGGATGTGCGCCGTGTCGTCGGCCTCG
>CAZXYL010000833.1:0-1724 GCA_964644915.1 uncultured Geminicoccaceae bacterium | reverse complement strand
CGCATGCCGCGCGGGACTGGTCGCCCGATGACGCGCTGGTCGAGATTCTGCGCGGCCGACTCGAGGGTCAGGGGCCGGTCGCAGAGAGCACGCTCGCGGCGCTGCTGGGCCTGGAGGAACGCGAAATCGTGGCCGCGCTGGTAGCGCTCGAGGGCGAAGGCTTCGCCAATCGCGGGCGCTTCACGCCGGGGGCAGCGACGGACGAATGGTGCGAGCGCCGGCTGCTCGCCCGGATTCACAGTTATACGGTCAAGCGGCTGCGGGCGGAGATCGAGCCGGTCGCGGCGCGCGACTTCCTGCGCTTCCTCCTGCGCTGGCAGCGCGTCACGGCCGACGCCCGCATGCAGGGGCCGGATGCGGTCGAGGTCGTGGTCGCGCAGCTCGAAGGCTTCGAGGCGCCGGCCGGCGCCTGGGAGACCGAGATCCTGCCGGCGCGCCTCGCCGGCTACGAGCCGAGCTGGCTCGATGCCCAGTGCCTGGCCGGACGGATCGCCTGGGCGCGCCTGACGCCTCGCCACGGGCGATCGAACGGCGGCGAGCGCCACCCGGGGCCGGTGCGCAGCACGCCGATCACCCTGCTGGCACGGCGCCACGCCCCGCACTGGGCATCGCTGGCCACGGCGCCGGACGCGGTCCGCATCAGTGCGCGGGCGCAGGCGGTGATCGATTACATCCGGGAGCACGGCGCATCGTTCTTCGATGAGCTGATGGAAGGCACCGGCCTGTTCCGATCTCAGGTGGAAGAGGCGCTGGCCGAGCTGGTCGCGCAGGGCCTCGTGACGTCGGACAGCTTCGGCGGGCTGCGTGCGCTGCTGGTGCCGTCCGAACGCCGGCGACCCGGCGCCGGCGGGCGGCGGCGCCGCCGGTCCCTGCCGTTCGGCATGGACGATGCGGGTCGATGGGCGCTCGCGCACCGCGCCCGGCCTGCGCCGGCCGCGCCGCAGGCCGGACCCGAGGCGGTCGAGCACGTGGCGCGCCGGCTGCTGCTCCGCTACGGCATCGTGTTCTGGCGCCTGCTCGAGCGCGAGGCGGACTGGCTGCCGCCGTGGCGCGAGCTGCTGCGCGTCTATCGCCGGCTCGAGGCGCGTGGCGAGCTCCGCGGCGGCCGTTTCGTCGCCGGCTTCTCCGGCGAGCAGTTCGCGCTGCCGGATGCCGTCGGCATGCTGCGCGAGGTCCGGCGCAAGCCGGCCTCCGATGCCTGGGTCTCGCTGTCCGGAGCCGACCCGCTCAACCTCGTGGGCATCCTCACACCCGGGCCGAAGCTCCCCGCACACACCGGCAACCGCCTGCTCTACCGGAACGGCCTGCCGGTCGCGTTACTCGCAGGCGGCGAGGTGCAGTTCCTCGAGGAGCTGGACGCCAGCAGCCAGTGGCAGGCGCGCAAGGCCCTGCTCCGAGGCGCGGTGCCGGCCGCCCTGGTCGATCTGGCCTGAAGCTTACGCCCGACGAGGCCAGCTTCCGTCAGGCAGGCACCACCCATCCGCAAGGAGGTCGACATGATCGACGTCAAGCGTACTGGCGAGGGCGATCCTCTCGAGTTCGAGGTGGTCGTCCGGGAAGGCAAGGGCGAGACCCGTCACCACGTCACGATGGCCCGAGAGACCTGCGAGCGGCTCACCGGCGGCAAGCATCCGCCGGAGCGCTGTCTCGAGGCGGCCTTCCGGTTCCTGCTCGACCGCGAGCCGAAAGAGTCGATCCTCGGCCGCTTCGATGTGACCGTGATC
>CAZXYL010000832.1:0-3490 GCA_964644915.1 uncultured Geminicoccaceae bacterium | reverse complement strand
GGCCAAGGTGCGCGAGAGGCATCGACGGGAATACTTCGACCAGTTCGCGGCCCATTTCGCGCTGCGGCCCATGCTGCGCGACGTCATCCTCTTCGGCCGCCAGAACCTGGTCACGGACGCGCCGCTCGCCCACCTCGATCTGGTCGTCTGCCGCCAGGCGCTGGGCCGGGTGGAAGCATCCGCGGCGGGTCTGGTGCTCAGGCGGCTGAGCTATGGCCTGGTACCTGGAGGCTATCTGGTCGTCGGCGCGCGCGATCGGGAACGCGTCACCCGGTGCGGCCTGTTCGAGCCGGTCGAGGCGGACCACGGCATCTTCTGCAAGAGGACGGGGGCGCCGTCCGTGCGCTCGCTGATGCCGCTCGCGGCCTTGCGCCCGCAGGCGACGCCGGCGGGCGGGCATCTCGCGCAGACCCTCTCGGCGACGCTCGGCGCGGACGAGAGCTGCGGCCACCTCCTGCTCGACCATACCGGCGCGCTCGTCATGGCCGACGAGACCGCATGGGCGATGCTCGACCTCGGCCCGGACGCTCACGAGCGGCTGCCCGCGAACCTCGTCCTGCCGCAGCAGCGCAAGGACATCGAAGGCGCCGTCCGGACGGTGCTCGCGACGGCCCGCCCGGCGGCGCTCGAGAACCTCGTGTGGCAGACCTCCTCGGGCGAGGCGAGCCGCTTCGATGTCGAGATCGTGCCCGCTCGCGGGCCGGCCGGGCGTCTTTGCGGCGTCATGGTGCGGCTGCGCCGTGCGGGCTGGTGGCGGGTGGTCGCGTTCCGGACCCGCCAGGCCTGCCAGTCGCTCGAGGTCGCGGCGGAGGTCCTGCAGGCCTCGGAAGAGGAGATGCGAGCGGCGTGCGAGGAGCTCGAGCGCGTGAACGAGGAGCTGCAGGCGTCGCATCAGCGGCTCGCCGACGCCAACGCCATGCTCGTGGCGGAGCAGCGGAAGCTGGCCAAGCAGTCCGCCGAGCTCACCGCCACCCTGCACGCCATCCCGCACGCCGTCCTGGCGGCTACGGGGGCGGGCACCATCGTCGCCTGCAGTGCCGCTGCCGCCGCCCGCTTCGGGTGCCCCGTCGAGCAGATGATCGGGCAGAAGCTGTCGACCTTCCTGTCCCCGCCGGAGGCTCAGAGGCCGAAGGAATCGCCCGCCGACGCCAAAGGAGTGGGGCGGCTGCCCTTGGCGGGCGCCGTGATCGGGCGCCATGCGAGCGGCAGGACGTTCGAGGCGCGCCTCGAGGTGACCCGGACGAACGTCGGCCGCAGGACCCTGGTCGTGCTCACCCTCGGCGAGGACGGCCAGATCGCGGCCGGCGGCGACGGTCAGATCGGCCGGGCGGGCCGCCAGCCGGCGGGCGCCGCCAGCCTGGCCGCGCTCACGACGCGCGAGCGGGAAGTCCTGCGCCTCCTGATCGGGGGCCAGCAGAGCAAGGAGGTCGCCCACGAGCTCGGCATCAGCCGGCGCACGGTCGACATCCACCGCGGCCGCCTCATGCGCAAGATGCGCGCCCGCAGCATTGCCGATCTGATCCGGACGTCGATCGCCGCAGGGTTGATCGATCAGCAGTGACTCTTCCTGCTGCGCTAGTTTTCACAAAGTCATGCCCTGAATAACCAGCAAAACTGCTAGGTACTATCGCCTAAGCAGAATTCCGTATTTAGCGAACTTGCCGCCGCCTCTAGAGTCGAAAAGTCGGTCGGGACCTTGAGGAGGTAGCGACAACAACTTCGACCGGCAGACAGAAAGCTCAGGGTTCCGCGCAGCAGCCCGATCTCGTGGAGAGGAGGCCCGTCGATGAATGAGATCCTGTGCCAGATCGAAGGGGAGATCCCGCGGCTGCGTCGCTACGCTCGATATCTCGCGCGCGACGTCGATCAGGCGGACGATCTGGTGCAGGACTGTCTGACGCGGGCGATCGCCAAGATCGACACGTGGCAACCCGGGACGAATCTGCGGGCGTGGCTGTTCGTGATCCTGCGCAACGCGTACATCAGCGAGGTCAGACGGTGCATCCGCATGCCGTTCGGGACCAATTCCGCGGAGGACGATCTGCGGCTCGTGGTCTCGGGCGGTCAGGAGGCGTCGGTGGAACTGATCGAGGTGCGTGTGGCGCTCGATGCGCTCTCTATCGAGCACCGGGAGGTGCTGCATCTGGTCGCCGTCGAGGGGCTGAAGTACGAGGAGGCGGCAGAGGTGCTCGAGGTGCCGGTCGGCACGGTCCGTTCGCGCCTGTCGCGCGCCCGCTCGGCGTTGCGCGCGCGGCTCGAGGCTCCCCGTCAGATGCTGCACGGTGCGGCGCTGCGGCGCGCACGCGCCGCGGCCTGAGGCCCTCCCGACGCTCGGCTCTGTCGCCGATGCACGGGTTGCCATCGCCATGTCACAATGAGGGCGCATGAGGGGACGAGCGACGTTCAGCAGTGCTGCGCGATTGATTCGGATGCAAGTTGATTGCATCAGTGGTAGGATAGCCGCATCAGTGGTAGGATAGCTAATGCGGCGGTCAGCGGTTCGGGCCGGACGCAGCTCAAAGGGGTATCGTTGCGGAGGAAGCGCTCGGGACCAACAGGTCGGGGAAACCGACGAAGCGCATCCCAGGGTCAGGGTGCCGGACCCGTTTCAGGGAGGTCGAGATGAAGACTGCCTTCGCCGATGGAGCCCGGGTGGAGGAACGCCCGGACCAGCCGGTCACCGACGCGGCCGGTGCGCACTCGCCCTGGCGATCCGGGGCTCGGCTCACAGAGCCGACCTCCTCCGGACAGCTGCGGGTGGCGCTCAAAGAAGCCGTCCACCTGTTTGCGCGCGATCCGTGCGAGGCGAACGCCGCGCGGGTCGAGGTGGCGATCGCCGCCCTGCGGCGCCGGGACGCGCGGGCGGGCTGAGCGGCCGATCGGCGCGCCGCGGCCGGAGGCCCGCATGCGGGCAGTCCGTTCAGGAACTTCGGAATCGAAACCGGAACAGAACGCCCCCGCCTGATGTTCTATCAATAGCTGGCGGACAGTCGAGGGCGCCTGCAGCTGGTGTCGTGACCGGCGATATCGCCGGGGCGCGCGCCGGCTGACCGGCCACCTCAGCGGCGATCGAGGTGTTCGAACGCGAAATCCAGACGGTGACTTGGTGCCGACAGCTTGGTGATGATCGAGGCGAACCGAAGCCTCAGGTAGTTCCAGCACGGGCAGGCGCGAACCGGCTCCAGGAGAGTGCAGGCGCGCCGCCCGGTCGGAGGGTGGCGTTGGAAAAGCAACTCTGGTACGTGCTCGCCGTCGTCGTTGCGGCGGTTCTGGTCTACGCCTACGGCGCTGGCTATCTCTCCGATAGCCCCGTCCCGCCGCCGATATCGTGACCACCTGATGCCGGCGTCGGCCCGCCGCACGTGGGCCGGACCGCCGACGGGCTCGCGGGTCGACCGTCCGCCCTCCCGGGTCAGGAGCGACGTCGCAGGGCGGTGCCGGCGGCTACAGCCAGGGCGAGCCCGGTCGCGGCTGCGAGCCCCAGCGTGGC
>CAZXYL010000831.1:0-4297 GCA_964644915.1 uncultured Geminicoccaceae bacterium | reverse complement strand
CGATGCGCGGGGCGGTGTGCGCGCGTTTTCGGCTCTCGTCGCGGCGGGGATCGTCCTGGCTTTGCTGGTGACGCCCGCGGCCGCGGTGGAGGTGCCGAGCGTCGCCGTGTTCGATTTCGAGCTGGTGGACACCAGCCTCGAGGGCGAGGTTCGAGGCGCGAACCCGGACGAGCGCGCGCGTCTCGACCTGATCAGCGATCTTCTGCGCCAGGAGCTGGAAGCGTCCGGCAGGCTGCGCATCATCGATGGCGCGCCGATCGCCGAGCGGCTGGCACCGGGGCGCAGCCTGCGCAGTTGCCAGGGATGCGAGCTCGAGCTGGCCGCGGAGCTCGGCGCCGACTTCGCCCTGATCGGCTGGGTGCAGAAGGTGAGCAACTTGATCCTGAACATCAACGTCGCGGTGCGCGAAGTCGCGACCGGCCGGCTCGCCACCGGCGCCAGCGTCGACATCCGGGGCAACACCGACGAGTCCTGGTCGCGCGGCACGCGCTATCTGGTGAAACACCGCCTGATCGGAGAGTAGCCGGCGTGATCGCCCGTTCATCGAGCCCGCGGCGCCCCGCCCTCGAGGTGGAAGGGCTCGCGTACAGCTACGCCCGGCGCGGGTTCGCGCTGGAGGACGTGAGCTTCTGCGCGCCCGCCGGCAGCTTCACGGCACTGCTCGGCCCGAATGGCGCCGGCAAGACCACGCTCATGTCGCTGCTCACCCGCCTGTTCGAGCCGGCGCGCGGGCGGATCGTGATCGCCGGCCACGACCTGAAGCGGGAGCCCCTGCGTGCGCTGGCGGAGATGGGGGTCGTGTTCCAGCAGCCGACGATCGACCTCGACCTCACGGTCGAGCAGAACCTGCGCTATGCCGCCGCGCTCCAGGGCCTGCCGCGCCGCGTCGCGCGCGCGCGCATCGAGGCCGAGCTCGAGCGCGTCGGCGCGCTGGACCGGCGGCGCGAGGCGGTGCGCAAGCTCAGCGGCGGCTACCGGCGGCGGGTCGAGATCGCCCGGGCGCTGCTGCACCGGCCCCAGCTGCTCGTGCTCGACGAGCCCTCGGTCGGCCTCGACATCGCGAGCCGCCAGGCGATCGTCGAGCGGGTGCACGAGCTCGGCCGCACCGACGGCATCGCGGTGCTGTGGGCGACCCACCTGATCGACGAGATCTGGCCGGAGGACCGGGTGGTCGTGCTCTACCAGGGCCGCGTCCGGGCGAGCGGCCGCGTCGACGAAGTCCTGGCCACGGCCGGCACGGCAAGCCTCGGCACGGCCTTTCAGACCCTCACCCGGCCGGAGGCGGCGTGATGACCGTGGCGGATCCCGCAATCACCGGAGCGGTCGCCGCGCGCCCCGCGCGGGCGATGCACTACCTCCGCTGCCTCGAGGGCATCGTCGGGCGCGAGCTGCTGCGCTTCGTCCAGCAGCGCGGGCGCTTCCTCGCGGCGCTGGTACGGCCGCTGGTGTGGCTGTTCGTGTTCGCCGCCGGCTTCCGGGCGGTGCTCGGCGTCTCGATCCAGCCGCCGTATCAGACCTACGTGCTCTACGAGGTCTACATCACGCCCGGCCTGATCGGCATGATCCTGCTGTTCAGCGGCATGCAGGGCTCGCTGTCCATGGTCTACGACCGCGAGATGGGCAGCATGCGCACCCTCCTGGTGACGCCGCTGCCGCGCTGGTATCTGTTGACCTGCAAGCTCTTCGCCGGCGTCCTCGTGTCCATCCTGCAGGTCTACGTGTTCCTGCTCATCGCCTGGTTCTGGGGCATCGAGGCACCGCTCCTCGGGTATCTCACCCTGATCCCGGCGCTGGTCCTGTCCGGCTTCATGCTGGGCTCGCTCGGCCTGCTGCTCTCGTCTCTGATCAAGCAGCTCGAGAACTTCGCCGGCGTGATGAATTTCGTGATCTTCCCGATGTTCTTCGCCTCCTCGGCGCTCTACCCGCTCTGGCGGATGCGGGAATCGAGCGTGCTGCTCTGGCAGATCGCATCGCTCAACCCGTTCACCCACGCGGTCGAGCTGATCCGGTTCGCGCTCTACGGTCAGCTCGAGCCGACGGCGCTGCTCGTGACGGTGGGCTTCACCGCGGCCTGCCTTGCGGTCGCGATCTTCGGCTACAACCCGGCGCGCGGCTTCATGGCGCGCAAGCGCGCCGGCGACGACTGAACCTGTCGCCGCCGCTTGCGCCGTGCTACAGCGGCCCTTGCGGGCCGGCTCTTACTCGGCCGCCTGTGCCTTCGCGGTGGCCGCCCAGCCCGGGTGGCGCGGCAGGCCATCGTCGGGGATCGTCACCATCGGGTGCTTGGAGTTGGTGAACACCCACCGGTCGGGGCTGGTGCCGACCTCCGATTCCCGGTCCAGCGTCGGCACGTGGACCAGGACGAAGTCCGGGAACGCATCGACGTACAAGAACATGTGGCAGCCGCAGGTGCCGCAAAAGCGCCGATGGGCCGTCGGCTTGGTGTCGAAGTTCTTGATCTTGCTCTCGCCCTGGGTGACCTTGAAACCGTCACGTTCGACCACGGCGATCAGCGCCAGCGCGCCCCCGCAGACATCCGTGCAGTCCTGGCACAGGCAGTAATGCACCTCGAACGGCCGTTTCGTGTACTCGTAGCGTACCGGATTGCTGTCGCAGCGGCAGCCGCCGACAGCCTTGAAGTTTCCGTCAGTCATTGTTGTTGTCGCCCCCCGCGTCGCTTGGGCAGCGCCGAACCTCTCGCGAAGGCCGCGAAGCCAGTGAAACATCAGCGTCGCCCCCTGGTTGGATTCCGCTAGGAAACCTCTGGCGGGGACCGGGGTCAAGTCCTTTGGTGACCAGCGCTGCATGCTACTCCCACATCTCGCGCAGCACAGCGCCGATGTCGACCCGGCGCGCAGGCGCGAACCCGCCCTGATCCGGCGCCGCACCGGGCCGAGCCAGCCCGAACCTCTGCTGATCGAACAGATCGAGCATTCCATCAGGGATGAAGCGGGAGCGGGGCGCCAGGACGTAGCGGTCGCCGTACCGGCTCTGGCCGTGAGTGTAGAAGCGCAGCGGATGGAGGAGGTGCAGTTCGTCCTTGGCGCGCGTCATGGCGACGTAGAGCAGGCGCCGCTCCTCCTCGATCTCCTCGGCCGAGCCGGTCGCCATGTCGGACGGGATGCAGCCGTCGACCACGTTCAGGACGTAGACGGCGCGCCACTCGCGCCCTTTCGCGGAGTGGATGGTGGACAGGATCAGGTAGTCCTCGTCGAGCCGCGGCGTGCCGGCCAGATCGCCGGTCGCCTGCGGGGGGTCGAGGGTCAGGTCGGTGAGGAACGCCTGCCGCGAGCCACAGGTCGCCGCCATGCCCTGCAGCTGCTCGAGGTCGGCCAGCCGCGCGCGGGCGAACTCGTAGCGGTCCTCCAGCAGCGGGTCGTAGAAGCGGCGCACCAGCTCGATCTGGCCTGGCCAGGTCCGCTCCCGGCCCAGGATGGCGAGCAAGGAGGCGAGCACCGGCCAGTGCTGCGCCGCGGCCGCAGGCGGCCTGAACCGGGCCAGCGCCTCGAAGCGGAAGCCCTCGTGCTCCAGGTGCTCCAGCGCCCTGCGCGCCGTGCCCGGGCCGATGCCGGGCAGGAGCTGCAGGACCCGGAAGGCGGCGATGCGATCGCGTGCGTTCTCCGCCCAGCGCAGGATCGCGAGCAGGTCCTTGATGTGCGCCGTTTCCAGGAACTTGAGCCCGCCGTACTTCACGAACGGCAGGTTGCGCCGGCCGAGCTCGACCTCCAACGGCCCGCTGTGGTGCGCGGTGCGGAACAGCACCGCCTGCGCGCAAAGGTCCACGCCCGCCTCGCGGTTCTCGAGGATGCGCGCGACCACGTACTCGACCTGACCGGCCTCGTCCTGCACCGTCGCCAGGAACGGCTTCTGGTTCGATTGCCGCTCGGAGACCAGGCGCTTGGCGAAGCCTTCCTGCGCCAGCGCCATGATGCCGTTCGCGGCGTCCAGGACCGGCTGCACCGAGCGGTAGTTCTCCGCCAGCGTGACAATGGATGCCGGTGGCGAGTAGCGGTCCGGAAAGCGCAGCATGTTCTCCACTTCGGCCGCGCGGAACGAATAGCTGGACTGCGCATCGTCGCCCACGACGGTCACGCCGGATCCGTCGGGCTTCAGCGCGACGAGGATCTCGGCCTGCAGCACATTCGTGTCCTGATACTCGTCCACGAGCACGTGATCGAATCGCTCCGCGACGGCCGCGGCGAGCGCCGGGGCCTGCATCAGCCCATGCCACCACAGAAGCAGGTCGTCGTAGTCGAGCGCGCTGTTGGCCAGCTTCAGCTCCGCGTAGCGGCGGAAC
>CAZXYL010000830.1:0-9131 GCA_964644915.1 uncultured Geminicoccaceae bacterium | reverse complement strand
ACCGTGGACATGGCGTTCCGCATCAACTTCTACGGCGACTACGGCGTCGCCAACGCGCTCGGCTTCATCTCCTACCTCATGACCGGAGTGGTGGCGTGGATCTACCTGCGCCAGGGCGTCAGGCAGAGCGGCGCGCCCTAGATCTGGCGCCGCTGCTGCACGGCCTGCGCTGGCTCCCGGTCGGGCTGGTGCTCGGCCTGCTCGCCTTCGCGATCTTCGGCCCGCTGGTCAACATGCTGCTGTGGGCGGTGGCCGAGCAGTGGTACTTCCCGCACAAGCTGCCGCTGCAATACGGCTTCTCGTTCTGGGAGCGGGTGTTCCGGCCGCGCGGCAACGCCATGGCATCGCTCGGCAACAGCATCGCGATCGCGCTGTTCACCGTGGCGCTCTGCCTTCTGGTCTCGATCCCGGCGGGCTACGCGCTCGCCCGCCGCAGCCTGCCGCTGCGCGCGCTCATCCTGCTCGCGTTCCTTTTGCCCCAGGCCTTCCCGAGCCTCGCGGTCTACATCAACGTCGCGCGCATCTTCTACGGCCTCGGCCTGAACGGCACGATCGCGGGCGTGGTCCTCGTCCACACCATGCACGGCCTCGTGTTCTCGGTCTGGATCGCGACCGCCGCCTTCGCCGCGGTCGATCGCGAGCTCGAGGAGGCGGCGCGCAGCATCGGCGCCTCGCCCATGCGCACCTTCGTCACCGTCACCCTGCCGCTCGCCGCGCCCGGGATCATGGCCAGCGCCATCTTCGTCTTCCTGGAATCGCTCGACGAGTTCACCGGCACCTACTTCGTCGGCGTGCCGGACGTGACCACCCTGCCGCTGCTGCTGTTCCGGGCGAGCATGGAGGGCAACTACCAGATCGCCTCGATCACCGCCCTGATCCTGCTCGTGCCGTCGGTCGGCTTCATGCTGTTCATCGAGCGCTTCCTCAAGGCCGACGTGCTGGCCAAGGTCGGCAGCTAGACGGCCCGGCTCGGCCGGCGCCCGTTGCATATTGACCCGCCCGGGGAAGCGTTCGACGATCCCGCGCGGCAGCGGTCGCGGCCCGGTCGTGGGCCAGGCGATGGAGGAACGCGATGCGCAGGTCGGTCTACATCGCCTACACCGGCGGCACCATCGGCATGACGAAGACGCCCGGGGGCTATGCCCCGGCGCCGGGGTTCCTCGAGGCCCAGATGCGCGACATGCCCGAGCTGCAGGACGACAAGGTCCCCTCCTTCGTCGTCCATCAATACGACGAGCTGCTCGACAGCGCCAACATGGGGCCGGCCGACTGGAACGCGATCGCTCTGGACATCGCGCAGAACTACGCCAAGTACGACGGCTTCGTCGTGCTCCACGGCACCGATACCATGGCCTATACCGCCGCGGCGCTCTCCTTCATGCTCGAGGGCCTGGCCAAGCCCGTGGTCGTGACCGGCTCCCAGATCCCGATCGGCCAGCTGCGCGACGACGCGCGCGGCAACCTGATCACGTCCCTGCTCGTGGCCGGCATGCCGGACCTGCCGGAGGTCTGCCTCTGCTTCGACGGCAAGCTGCTGCGCGGCAACCGCGCGGTCAAGGTGAGCGCGACCGGCCTCGATGCCTTCGATTCGCCGAACTACGAGCCCTTGGGCGACATCGGCATCGGCATCGAGATCCACCGCGAGCGCCTGCGCCGGCCCGCCGGCGTGCCGTTCCGCCTGCAGCGGTGCAGCCCGGGTGCCGTGGCGGCGCTGCGCCTGTTCCCGGGCATCTCCGCGGAGGTGGTGGCCAACGTCCTCAAGCCGCCGCTGCAGGGGCTGGTCCTGGAGTGCTACGGCGTCGGGAACGCCCCGGACCGCAACCGCGACCTGCTCGCGGCGCTGGGCGAGGCGAGCGGGCGCGGGGTCGTGATCGTGGACGTCACGCAGTGCCTCAAGGGCCGGGTCGATCTGGGCGGCTACGCCGCGGGCTCGGCGCTGGCCGAGGTCGGCGTGATCAGCGGTCACGACATGACGGCGGAGGCGGCGCTCGCCAAGCTCCTCTACCTGTTCGGCTGCGGCCTGGCGCCGGATGCCGTCAAGGACGAGATGCAGCGCGACCTGCGCGGCGAGCTCACCCCGCTCCAGGCCGCCTGAGCCTCGGGCCGCCGAGCCTCAGGAGCCGATCCCGGCGCGGCTCGGCTGGGTCATACTCTCCGGGCGCAGCAGCAGCGCCACCTGCTCCGGCGTGAGCAGCCCTTCTTCGAGCACGATGTCGACCACGCTCCGGTTCTCCTCGAGCGCCCGCTTGGCGATGCGCGAGCAGGCCTCGTAGCCGAGCAGCGGGTTGAGTGCAGTCACGATGCCGATGCTGTTGACCGCGAGGCTCCGGCAGCGCTCGCGATCGGCGGTGATGCCGCGGATGCAGCGCTCCGTCAGCACGTCGATGCCCGCGGACAGCGCCCGGATCGACTGCAGGATGGAAAACGCGATCGTCGGCTCGAACGCGTTCAGCTGGAGCTGGCCGCCTTCCGAGGCGAGCGTCACCGTCAGATCGTTGCCGATGACCAGATACGCCACCTGGTTCACGACCTCGGGGATCACCGGGTTGACCTTGCCGGGCATGATCGAGGAGCCGGCCTGCACGGGCGGCAGGCGGATCTCGGCGAAGCCCGTGCGCGGCCCGCTCGAGAGCAGGCGCAGGTCGTTGCAGATCTTGGACAGCTTGACCGCGATCCGTTTCAGCAGCCCGGAGAAGAGGACGAACGCGCCCATGTCCGAGGTCGCCTCGATCAGGTTGGTGGCGAGCGCCATGGGCTGGCCCGAGACGTGCGCCAGCTCCTCGACCGCGAGCGCGCCGTAACGCGGATCGGTGTTGATCCCGGTGCCGATCGCGGTGGCACCCAGATTGACCTCGCGGAAGAAGCCGACCAGCTCGCGCACGCGCGCGATGTCCTCCTTGACCGTGACGTGGAAGGCGTCGAACTCCTGGCCCAGCGTCATCGGCACGGCGTCCTGCAGCTGGGTGCGCCCGAGCTTGAGCACGTCGCCGAACTCGACCGCCTTGTCCTTGAGCGCGTAGGCGAGCTCGTTCAGGGCTTTGATCAGCGAGTCGTGGGCGAGCAGGATCGCGAGCCGGACCGCCGTCGGATAGGCGTCGTTGGTCGACTGCGACATGTTGACGTGGTTGTTCGGGTGCAGCGTCTCGTAATCGCCCTTGGGGCGGCCCATCAGCTCCAGCGCGACGTTCGCGATCACCTCGTTCGCGTTCATGTTGGTCGACGTGCCGGCGCCGCCCTGGATGGCATCGACCACGAACTGATCGTGGAAGCGCCCCGCGATGATGGCATCGCACGCCCGCTCGATCGCGTCCGCCTTGTCGCGCGGCAGATGACCGAGCTTGCGGTTGGCGCGGGCGGCCGCCTTCTTGACCATGGCCAGCGCCTGGACCAGCTCGGGGAAGTGCCCGATCGGCACGCCGGTGATCGGGAAGTTCTCCACCGCCCGCTTGGTGTGGACGCCCCAGTACGCCGCGCTGGGAACCTCGGCATCGCCCAGGAGATCGTGCTCGATGCGGGTCTCGGTCGGTTCGAGCTCGATGGTTTCGGTGGTGGCGAGAGTGATCGATTCGCTCATGGCTCGGTCCTTCGAGCGAGGTCGCGACGGGTCGGCCCCCTGTCGACCATGCAGTCTATGCTGTCCGATGCCGGTAGCGCGAGGCGCGAATCGCGACCGCCGGCTCGACAGGTCTCGCGGGGCAGTCAGGGCCCGGCCGGCATGAGCCGGTAAATGGCGCCGCCCCGGCGATCCACCACGTAGACCTCGCCCGCCTCGTCCTCCCCGAACGACGCGATCCGGAGACCGGAGTTCAAGAGCACCCGCCTGCGGTCTGCGCGCAGGCCGAAGATCTCGCCGCTGCAGTAGTCCCCGAACAGATAGGTACCGCTGAGCGCCGGGATCGCCTGCCCGCGATAGACATATCCGCCGGTCACCGAGCAGCGGCCCCGGATGTGGCGGTACTGCGTCAGCGGCGGCTCGAAGCCGGTCCGGTCGCAGCCCGGGCGCGGCTGGTAGCAGAGCGTTCCCTCGAGCACTCGCCAGCCATAGTTCCCGCCGGCTCGCACCTCGTCGATCTCCTCGATCCGGTTCTGCCCGACGTCGCCCGCGAGGAGACGGCCGGATTGCCGGTCGAAGGAGAAGCGCCAGGGGTTGCGCAGGCCCAGGGCATAGATCTCGCGCCGGCCTCCGCCCGAGGCGAACGGATTGTCGTGCGGGATGGCATAGGGCCGGGCGCCGTCGATATCGATGCGCAGGATCTTGCCCAGCCGCGAGTCCGGGTTCTGCGCCCGATTGCCCGGATCGCCGCCCGATCCGCCGTCACCGAGCGCGATATAGAGGAAACCGTCGGGCCCGAACGCGATCATGCCGCCATTGTGGTTCGAGAACGGCTGCGGGACGAGCAGCAGGCGTCGGCCCACGAGCCGGGACCGGTTGGGGTCCGCCGAGACCCGGAATTCCGTGATCACGCTCGCCCCGTCGCGCAGCCGGGTGTGGTGGGTGAAGTACCGGCCGTTCGCGGCGAACTGCGGATGGAAGGCGAGCCCCAGCAGGCCCCGCTCGCCGCCCGAGCGGACCCGGCCGCTGATGTCGAGGAACGGATCGGCGCGCAGCCCGCCGTTCTCGAGGACGAGAATCCGGCCCGCCTGCTCGACCACGAACAGCCGGCCGCTGCCGTCGTCCGAGTGCGTCACGAACACCGGGTGCGTCAGCCCTTCGACCACGAGCTCCAGGCCGATCGGCGAGTTCTGCTGGGCAACACCCGGCGAAACCGCGAGCGACCCGATCAGAGCCAGGGCAAAAGCCGCTCGGATCATCGCCAGTCCCCCATCGCTCATTGTCCCGCGGCGCCGACCACCCGCATGATCGTCGAGAGGAAGAGAAGCGGCGCCAGATCACCGCGTGCGTACGTCGCCTCCGCGAACACCGCGGCGTAGCCATCGCCCGGGATGTCGAGCTCGAACTCGTAGGACTTCTGGAACGGCAGCTGCAGGTCCCAGCCGCCCTCCCAGGGCAGGCCGTCGATACGTGGCAGGCTCAGCCGCCGGGCACGCCAGCGCGCGTCACGAAAGTCGCGATCCGGCGATCTCGCCACCCAGGCGGTGACCGAGACCGGCCGGATGTCGGACGAGATCCGCAGCACGAGCTTGCCGCCATCATGCCTGAACTGCCAGCGCAGATCGGGCAGGCGCTCGCCATGTGCGACGTGCCGGTGAAAGGCGGCGAGGCTGCCGGCGACCCGGGTGAGGCCTCTCGGCGAGTGACCCGCATTGGGCACATAGAGGATGTAGTTCCTGCCCCGAAGGCCGTCCCAGTAGCGATTGAGGGCATTGGCCGGCCAGTAAGGATCGTTGGTGGCGAGGATGATCAGCTTGGGCTGCCGGAGCGCCTCGCGATAGGCGTAAGGGTCGACGATCGAGAGCAGCTCCTGCCCCGCTTCGGTGTCCAGCCGCTCGGGCAGCCCGCGCCCGGTGTAATCGGCGAGCCGCTCCGAATACTCGCCCCAGATCCTCTGCTGGTGCTGCAGCTGCTGCGGTATGTTGAGCATATCGAACACGATCGGCGCGATGCCGGTGACCCGCGGGTCGGTTGCGCCCACCAGCCACGTGGTCCAGCCGCGCTTGGACGCGCCGCTCACGGTGAAGGTATCGATCGGGAGCCCCCACGCCAGCAGGGCGAAGTCCTGGACCGCATCCATGGCGCGCACCGCCGCCTTGACCATGGGCAGCAGGGCCGGCCATTCGGGGTCGCGCGTCGCCAGATATTGATCGAACGTGTAGGCGATGAGCGCATCCTCGGTCAGCCCGCCGAACATCGGCTGGTGCGGCACCTGCTTCAGGATCGCGACCGGGGTGCGCAGGGCGTTCGCGACCGCGATCAGGCCGCGGCCGAGCGGCGTCAGCTCCGGCGACCCCTGCGCGCTCTCGAGCTCGGGCCGCCACTTGCCGCCGTCGATGAAGAGCAGCGCGTGCTCCGCGTCCTCCGCGGGGTCGATCGGCCGGATGATGATGAGCTGGTGCTTCCAGAGCCGGCCCTGCCAGACCTGCGAGGTCAGCGTCAGCTCGACGTAGGGCGTCCCCAGGAGCTCGCCGCGGCCGCGCTCGACCCAGCCGTAGCTCGGGTCGTCCAGGGCGAGGTACTCGGCAAGAGCGCCGGATGATAGGGGTGCTGACCTCGCAGCCAGGCTGCCCAGGCAGATCGCCGCCAGGCCCGCGAGCGCGAGGATGCTTCGCACCGCCACCTCCATCTCCCTGCCGGCTCACGACAACGGCGCAGCCGCACACCCGTTCCTTCGCTCAGAACGGCGGTTCGGACAACCCCGAACGGCGCACGGAGGCAGCCCAGGCGGCGCGATGCGCGGGCTCGTCAGGATCGGCTGGCGGCGCATATTCCACC
The DNA here is from genome assembly GCA_964644915.1 of uncultured Geminicoccaceae bacterium. Lineage (GTDB taxonomy): Bacteria > Pseudomonadota > Alphaproteobacteria > Geminicoccales > Geminicoccaceae > CAZXYL01. The sequence continues at coordinate 2,740 of CAZXYL010000830.1, read as the reverse complement.
AGCAGACCAGACGGGCTCGGACGAGCCGCCGACCGAGGAGGCCACACACGTCGATGCACAATCTCCGATACCTGACCTGTTCCCTCGCTCTGGCCATGGCGATCACGGCCGGCTTGCTGCGTCTGGACCTTGCCGCTTCGGCCCAGGTCGTCGCCCCTCCTGCTACGCCTGCGCTCGTCGAGGAGGTCTCGCGCCTCGTGAGTCGGAACTTCTACGACCGGGACGCGGTCGCGCAGGTCTGGAGGGACGCCCGCGCGGCACACACGGCGGGCTTTCCGGACGATCTCACCGGGGAAGAGGTCGACGCCGCTCTGGACGGCATGCTCGCGGCGCTCGGTGCTTCCCACACGGGGCGCTACACGCCGGACGAGCTCGCCTACTACGAGCTGGTCGACATCTTCGCGCGGGGCGACCTCGGCCGCCGCCTGCGGGCGTTGTTCCCCGACGGGCGCATCGCTTATACCGGCATCGGCGTCGTGCCACGCAGGGTGGAGGACCGGGTGTTCCTGGCCGCGGTCTACCATGGCGGCCCGGCGGATCGTGCCGGCCTGGTGGTGGGCGACGAGATTCTGGCGGCCGACGGCGAGGCGTTCGACCCGATCGCCTCGTTTGCCGACAAGGCAGGCGAGCGGGTCGAGCTCGAGGTCCGGCGGGTCGATCGTGGTCCGACCTTCGACGTCCAGGTCGTGCCGGAGCGCATCCGGCCGAACCGGTTCTTCCTGGACGCCATGCGCGCGAGCGTTCGTGTCATCGAGCACGCCGGTCGGGAGTGGGGGTACGTCCGGGTCTGGTCCTATGCCCGACGCGAGTACCACGATCTGCTGGTCGAGGAGCTCGCCCGGGGCCGTCTGAAGGACGTCGACGGGCTGGTGCTCGATCTGCGCGGCGGCTGGGGCGGTGCGCGACCGGAATACGCCGAGCTGTTCGTGGGCGGCGCGCCGATCATGACCCATGTCGGGCGGGACGGCCGCTCCGCTTTTGCGAGCTTCCGCTGGCGCCGGCCGGTGGTGGTCCTGGTCGACGAGGGCACTCGGAGTGGCAAGGAGGTCATCACCTACGCCCTCAAGCGTCAGGGTGTGCCCGTGGTCGGCACCCGCACGGCGGGCGCGCTGCTCGGCGGCCGGGGCTTCCTGCTCAGTGACGGCAGCCTGTTGATGCTGGCGGTGTCGGACGTAAGGGTCGAGGGCGAGCGGCTCGAGGGCCGGGGCGTGCTGCCCGACGTCGAGGTGCCCTTCCGGCTGCCTTACGCGGCCGGCGAGGACCCGCAGCTCGAGGCGGCCCTCGCGGAGCTGGCGCGCGCGACGAGGTCCGCGCCCGCAGCCGGGCCGGCGGATCCGACGTAGGCCGCCGGCTCGGCCCGATTGTCGCAGCCCGGTTGCCTCGGCGGTCGCGAGCGACTAGTGATCTGCCGCACCCGAACGGTTCGAGCCAGTGCGATCGATCGGCTTCATGAGCAGCGGGCGCCGGCCGCCGCGCATCAGCCTGGCGCTGCAAGGTGGCGGCGCGCACGGCGCCTTCACCTGGGGCGTGCTCGACCGGCTGCTCGAGGCCGGCGTCACGATCGATGCCGTGAGCGGCACCTCGGCCGGGGCCTGCAACGCCGTGGCCCTCGCGCAGGGCTGGGCGCAGGGCGGCGCCGAGGGCGCTCGGGAGACGCTGGCGAGCCTGTGGCGCGGGGTGGCCGACAAGGCCGAGCAGGCCGGCTTGCCCCAGGGCCCGTTCGGCGCGTTCGCGCTCAGCCTCGCCTCGCACCTGTTCTCGCCCTATCAGCTGAACCCGACCGGGATCGATCCGCTGCGGGAACTCCTCGAGGAGCTGGTCGACTTCGAACGCCTGCGCGGCGCGTGCCCGTTCAAGCTGCTGATCGCGGCCACGAACCTGCGCACCGGCGGTGGACGCGTCTTTTTCGAGCACGAGCTCACCGTGGAGTGCGTGCTGGCCTCGGCGGCGCTGCCCCAGCTGCATCGGGCGGTGGAGATCGCGGGCGAGCTGTACTGGGACGGCGGCTTCACCAGCAACCCGCCCGTGGTGGCGCTCGCCGAACGCAGCCGGGCGCGCGGCCTCGTGCTCGTGCGCATCAATCCGATCGAGAGCGACGGGGTGCCGATGAGCGCGCCCACGATCCGCAACCGCGTCGCGGAGATGGTGTTCGGGCATCCGCTCCGGATCGAGCTCGAGCGGCTGCGGCACGCGCGCGAGCTGGCGCGCGGCCCGGCCGGCTGGCTCTCGCCGGCGCTGCGCCGCCTCGCCCGGGTCCAGGTCGACACGATCAGCTGCGACGAGGCGATCGGCCGCCTGCCGCCGTCGACGCGACTGGTGCCGCGGTGGCCCGTGCTCGAGCAGCTGCGCGACCTCGGCCGGACCGCGGCGGACCGCTTCCTCGCCCGCGCCACGCGCCCGGAGCCCAGATCGCGTCTCGATCTCGCGCCATCGACGTAATCGGACGAAGACGGAGCGAAACGGTCGGGTCCCCTGGCGGATCGCCGAGGTTGCAGATATCATCCGACGAACGGGCGGGAGAGTCGATCGGATCGCTCTTCACGCCCGGGCCGACGAGGGAGGGTGACATGGCGGAAAGCGTCTACAAGGTGATCGAGCTGGTGGGCACCAGCACGGAGTCGTGGGAGAAGGCGGCGACCGCGGCGGTCGATCGCGCCTCGAAGACTCTGCGGGGCCTGCGGGTCGCCGAGGTGGTCGAGCAGGACCTCGTGCTGGAGAACGGCGCGGTCAAGGCGTACCG
>CAZXYL010000829.1:0-1675 GCA_964644915.1 uncultured Geminicoccaceae bacterium | reverse complement strand
GAGCTCGCCCGCCTCTGCTCCGAGCTCGCGCGCGAGCCCTTCGTCGCGATCGATACCGAGTTCATGCGCGACCGGACCTTTTGGCCGAAGCTGTGCCTGGTCCAGCTCGCGGGCGAGCACCGCCACGCCGCGGTCGATCCGCTGGCGCCGGGGCTGGATCTCGCGCCCCTGCTCGAGCTCATGGCCGACCGGAGCGTGCTCAAGGTCTTCCACGCCGCGCGCCAGGACATCGAGATCTTCTACCAGCTCACGGGCCGCATCCCCGAGCCGCTGTTCGACACCCAGCTCGCAGCCATGGTCTGCGGCTACGGCGAGGAGGTCGGCTACGAGACCCTGGTGGCGCAGCTCGCCAAGGCACGCATCGACAAGAGCTCGCGGTTCACCGACTGGTCGCGCCGCCCCTTGAGCCGGGCGCAGCTCGACTACGCGCTCGCCGACGTGATCCATCTGCGCGTGGTCTACGAGCGCCTGAACGAGAAGCTCGAGGAGTCCGGGCGCCGCCAGTGGGTGAGCCAGGAGCTGGCGGAGCTCACCGACCCGAACACCTATGAGCAGCCGCCCGAGCTCGCCTGGAAGCGGATCAAGGTGCGCTCGCGCGATCCGCGCTTCCTCGCCATCGTGCGCGAGCTCGCCGCCTGGCGCGAGCGCGAGGCGCAGCGGCGCGACCTGCCGCGCAGCCGCATCATGCGCGACGACCTTCTGCTCGAGGTGGCGGCGAACCGGCCGGGCTCGCAGGAGCAGCTGGGCGATCTGCGCCGGGTGAGCCTGGACCGGGGCAGCGGGAAGGCGGTGCTCGAGGCCGTCAGGCGCGCGCTCAACCTGCGCGAGCGGGACCTGCCGCAGGTGGAGGCGCCGCCGAAGCTGCCGCGCGGCATCGGCCCGGTGGTCGATCTGCTCCGGGTGCTGCTCAAGTTCCAATGCGAGGAGCATCACGTGGCGCAGCGCCTGGTCGCGAGCACCGGCGATCTCGAGGCGATCGCCGCCTACGAGGCGGCCGACGTGCCGGCGCTCAAGGGCTGGCGCTACGAGATCTTCGGCCGCGCCGCGCTGGCGCTCAAGCGCGGCGAGCTGGCGCTGGCGCTGGTCGACGGCCGGCTCACCCCGGTGGCCACGGCGGCACTCGCCCGCTCGGCGTGAGGCGCCCCGCCATGGCCGCGCGCGTGCTCGTGGTCGGCCGCAACAGCTTCATCGCCCGGCACTTTTTGGCCGCGTACCCGCGTCAGCAGGTGCGCAGCGTGAGCCATGAGGAGATCGACGCGCCGGGGCTTTTCGACGGCATCGGCTGCGTGGTCAACTTCACCCGCCACCCGCTGATCGCGAGCGACGAGTACAGGCCCGAACGGATGGACACCGACCTGCACCTCGCAGAGCGGATCGGCGAGCGCGTGATTACCCACGTGATGCTGAGCACGCGCAAGGTCTACGCGCCGGCCGCAGCACCTCTCGCGGAGGACGCGCCGATCCAGCCGCAGGACGCCTACGGGCGCAACAAGCGCGCGGTGGAGGAGGCGCTGCGGGCGCGGCTCGGCGATCGGCTGACGATTCTCCGGCTGGCCAATATCTTCGGCTTCGAGCGCACGCCCGGGCGGCGCACGTTCCTGTCCATCCTGCTCGACCGGCTCCTGAGTGAGGGGCGGATCCGCTTCGACATGAGCCCGTTCGTCGAGCGGGACTT
>CAZXYL010000828.1:0-1924 GCA_964644915.1 uncultured Geminicoccaceae bacterium | reverse complement strand
CTCGTTCATTGTCACCGGCACGGCGTGGAAGTGGTTCCTCGACCCCGGCATTGGGCTGGAGCAGGTGGTCCGGGGCTGGGGCTTTTCGACCTTCACCTTCGGCTGGATCAAGGACAGCCAGATGGCGATCTACTGCGTCGTCATCGCCGCCGTCTGGCAGTCGACCGGCTTCGTCATGGCGATGTTCCTCGCGGGGCTGCGCGGCATCGACAGCGAGATCATGAAAGCGGCGCAGATCGACGGCGCCTCCGCCGTGCAGCTCTATCGGCGCATCGTCATCCCGATGCTGCGGCCGGCTTTCCTCTCGGCCTTCGTCGTGCTCGCGCACATGGCGATCAAGTCGTACGACCTGGTGATCGCGCTCACCGGCGGCGGGCCCGGCCGCGCGACCGAGCTGCCCGCGACCTTCATGTACTCCTACACCTTCACCCGCAACCAGATGGGCGTGGGCGCGGCCTCGGCCGTGATCATGCTGATGATGATCGCCTCGATCATCATCCCCTACCTCTACGCCGAGCTCAGGGCGCGCCGCGATGAGCAGTAGCGCCCCGACGCAGTCGATCGACCCGGCGCGGCTCACGCGGGCACTGCTCTATGTGGCGCTGATCCTGTTCGCCGTCATCTTTCTGCTGCCGCTGTTCGTGATGCTGGTGAACTCGGTCAAGCCGCTGGACGAGATCCGCGGCGGGCGGATGCTGGCGCTGCCGGACCAGTTCACGATCCAGCCGTGGCTGTCGGCCTGGGCCTCGGCGCAGGTCGGCGTCGATCCTTCGGGGCTGCGGCCGTATTTCTGGAACTCGATCCGGATGGTGGTGCCCGCGGTCATCATCTCGACCCTGCTGGGTGCCTTGAACGGCTACGTTCTGACCAAGTGGCGCTTTGCCGGCCACAACCTCGTCTTCGGGCTGATGCTGTTCGCCTGCTTCATCCCGTTCCAGATCGTGCTGATCCCGATGGCGCGCATCCTGGGCCTGCTCGGGATCGCGGGCACCACCACCGGGCTGGTCCTGGTCCACGTCGTCTACGGCCTGGGCTTCACCACGCTCTTCTTCCGCAACTACTATGCGGCGTTCCCGACCGAGCTCGTGCGGGCGGCGCAGATCGACGGTGCGAGCTTCTTCCAGATCTTCTACCGCATCCTGCTGCCGAGCTCCGGCCCGATCATCGTGGTCACCGTGATCTGGCAGTTCACCAATGTCTGGAACGACTTCCTGTTCGGCGCCTCGTTCGCGGGCTTCGATTCCATGCCCATGACGGTGGCGCTGAACAACCTGGTGAGCTCGTCCACGGGTGTGAAGGAGTACAACGTGCATTTCGCGGGCGCGGTGCTGGCCGCCCTGCCGACGCTCGTCGTCTATATCGTGTCGGGCCGCTACTTCGTGCGCGGCCTCATGGCCGGCGCCGTGAAGGGGTGAGCCATGGCGTTCCTCGAGATCGATGGCCTGGTCAAGCGCTTCGGCACGGTGGAGGTCCTCAAGCGCATCGACATCTCGCTCGAGGAGGGCGGCTTCCTCGTTCTGGTCGGACCCTCGGGCTGCGGCAAGTCGACCCTGCTCAACACCATCGCGGGCCTGGAGACGATCACCGAGGGCGAGATCCGCATCGGCGGCCGGCGGGTGAACGATCTGCACCCCTCGAAGCGCGACATCGCCATGGTCTTCCAGTCCTACGCGCTCTACCCGAACATGACCGTGGCGCAGAACATCGCCTTCGGCATGGAGATGCGCGGCGTGCCGAAGGCCGAGCGCGAGCAGGCGGTGCGCGAGGTGGCGCAGATGCTCAAGATCGAGCACCTGCTCTCGCGCAAGCCGTCCCAGCTCTCCGGCGGGCAGCGGCAGCGCGTCGCCATGGGCCGGGCGCTGGTGCGCGATCCCCAGGTGTTCCTGTTCGACGAGCCGCTCTCCAACCTCGACGCCAAGCTGCG
>CAZXYL010000827.1:0-5227 GCA_964644915.1 uncultured Geminicoccaceae bacterium | reverse complement strand
AAGCGCGTCGTGATCAACGAGGCGGTCTGCGAGGGCTGCGGCGACTGCGGCCTCGCGTCGAACTGCGTCTCGATCGTGCCGGTGGAGACGGAGTTCGGGCGCAAGCGGCAGATCGATCAGTCGTCCTGCAACAAGGACTACTCGTGCCTCAAGGGCTTCTGCCCTAGCTTCGTCACGGTGGAGGGCGCGGAGCTGAGGAAATCCACGCCCCGGGCCGGCGAGGACGGGGCGGGCGATCTGCCCGAGCCCGACCGCCCCGAGCTCGCCGGGAACTACGGCATCGTGATCGGCGGCGTCGGCGGCACGGGGGTGGTCACGATCGGCGCCCTGCTGGGCATGGCGGCGCATCTCGAGGGCAAGGGTGCTGCCGGCCTGGACATGACCGGCCTCGCCCAGAAGGGCGGCGCGGTGCTGAGCCATCTGCGCCTGGCGCCGAAGCCGGAGGACATCCAGACGGTGCGCATGGCCCCGGGCGGCGCGCGCCTCCTGTTGGGCTGCGATCTCGTGGTCGCGGGCGGCAAGGAGGCGCTGCTGACGCTCGACCCGGAACAGGGGCAGATCGTGGTCAACAGCCACGAGGTCATGACCGGCGACTTCACGCGCCAGCCCGATTTCCATCTGCCGACCGAGCGGCTCAGGCGGCTGATCGCCGAGGTCGCAGGCGCGCGCGCGCACTTCGTCGACGCGACCCGGCTCGCCACCGCGCTCATGGGCGATGCGATCGCGACCAACCTGTTCATGGTCGGCTTCGCCTACCAGAAGGGGCTCCTGCCGCTCTCGGCGGCGGCGATCGAGCGCGCGATCGAGATTAACCGCGCGGCGGTCGAGATGAACACCCGCGCCTTCCGCTGGGGGCGACGCGCGGCCCTGGACCTCGCGGCCGTCGAGGCCCAGGCGAAGCCGGTGACCGTCGTGGATGCGACGCGGCGGCTGTCCGGCAGCCTGGACGAGGTGATCGCGCGGCGGGTCGCCTTTCTCACCGACTACCAGGACGCGGCGTATGCGGAGCGCTACCGCAGGCTCGTCGACCGGGTGCGCCAGGTCGAGCACGGCCGGGCCAAAGGCCACACGGAGCTGACCGACGCGGTCGCCCGCTGCTACTTCAAGCTGCTCGCGTATAAGGACGAGTACGAGGTGGCGCGGCTCTATGCCGAGACCGGCTTCATGGAGCGGCTGCGCGCGCAGTTCGAGCCCGGCGGCCGGCTGAAGGTGCACCTGGCGCCGCCGCTCTTCGCCGAGCGCGATCCCGCGACCGGCCATCTGCGGAAGAAGCCCTACGGCGCCTGGGCGTTCAGGGCGTTCCGGCATCTCGCCCGGCTGCGGCGGCTGCGCGGCACCTGGCTCGACCCCTTCGGCTACGGCAAGGACCGGCGGATCGAGCGCCAGCTGATCAAGGACTACGAGACGCTGCTGGGCGAGCTGCTGCCTGGCCTGTCACTCGAGAGCCACGCGCTCGCGGTCGAGCTCGCCGCGATCCCGGAGCAGATCCGCGGCTTCGGCCACGTCAAGGAGCGCCATCTCGCCGCCGCGAAGGCGCGCGAGGCGCAGCTTCTCGAGGCCTATCGTCGCCCGGCTGCGGCGCCGCTTTCGGCCGCCGAGTGAGCGCCGCGCCGGTCACGGCCCGCGCGATCCGCGGCATCTCGGGCTCCTGCCGCAGCAGATAGCGGCCGACCAGGATCGCATAGCCGATGATGAGCACCGACTGGTGCGCCCAGCCGGCGCCGGTCGCGACCAGGATCAGCGCGATTGCCAGCATGATGAGGCCGGTCCGGCTGCGCCGCCGCCGCAGCAGGCAGGCCATGATCTGCGCGACGCAGACCGCGTTGAACAGGAGCCCGAGCAGGCCGAAGTGGAAGGCGATCTTGAACCACGTGTGGTCGATGTTGGTCTGCGAGCCCCGCACCCAGTTGACGAAGAAATCCCGCGACGAGATGAAATCGGTCTGGCCCAACGGGTAGCCGAAGGGGTAGCTGAGCAGCGATTCGGAGACGAGCAGGAAGGGCGCGGTCATGCGGAAGTAGACGGACGTGCCCGGCTGCGAGATCTCCCGGTAGCGCTCCACGACGCCGAGCTGCCAGGCGAGCCAGACGGCGGCGAGCAGCCCGGCGCCGGCGAACAGGACCCAGACGAGCTTGAACAGCCGCCGGTCCTGGACGAAGGCGAGATGGGCGAGAAAGACGATCAGCGCGCCCAGGATGCCGGTGAGGCTGAAGGTCGCGCAGGCGCCGGCGAGGCAGATGGCGGCGATCACGCCCAAATGGCCGGGGTGCCGCCCGCGCGCGGCGAGCGCCAGGGCGGCGGCCGCGTTCAGGAACCACCCGGCGACCGAGGGCTCCGAGAACCAGCCGTTCGCGCGGCTGACCCGGGCGAGCTCGCTCGGCACGTAGGGTCCTTCGCCCGGCGCCCGGGGCGGCGAGAACTCCCCGAGCAGGCGGCTCGCGGAGAGGTCGTTGAACAGGTTGAGCGAGATCGACTGCAGGATCACGACGCCAGCGACGAGCGCCGCGAGCGGCAAGAAGACCGTGAGCGAGCGCCCGACCTCCGTGCCCTTCTCCAGCCGGATGTTCAGGCAGAGCGCCACCATGACCAGGAGATTTGCCACGTGCGCCATGCTGCGGAAGAACTCTAGGGCGTTGCTCGCGAACGCGCCGAGCGCCAGGCACCAGAGGGCGACGACGAGATAGAGGATCGTCTGCTGCGCGCTCGGTCTCCTGGTCCAGTAGAAGACGAGGAGGTAGAGCTGCAGGGCGTGGCAGGCGATCACGCCGACGGTGACCTCGAAATCGCCCAGCCGCAGCAGCGGCACCTGCACGAAGACGAGCGCCAGCGGCCAGAGCCAGACCAGCGGCCAGGCCTCGAAGCGGATCGCCGGCTGCCGGAGCGGGAACGCCGTCGCCATGGTGCACCCCTGCCGGTTCAGCGCGACCGGGAGCGCGTCCGCAACGCGACGCTGCCCTGCATCACGAGCGTCCACTCCTCGGCGGCCGAGGCCCCGGCGAGCAGGAACCGCAGCCGGACCTCGTGACGGGCGAGCACGCCGTCCCGCTCGAGATGCTGCTCGGCGAACGCCCGCCCGGCGGCGCCCAGCCGCGCGCGCAGGCGGGGATTGCGGGCGAGACGAAGCACCGCGTCGATCGCGGCCCTGCCGTCGTCGGCCCCGACCACGACGCCGCGGCCATCCAGAAGGTCGGCCAGCTCTCCCGGGCCGGTCAGCGCGATCACTGGCCGGCCACTCGCGAGCATGCCGCCGAGCTTGGAAGGGAAGCAGACGTCGCCGGCGCTGGCGCGCAGCGGCAGAAGATGAATGTCGGCGAGATTGAGCAGATCGTTCAGCCGCTCGGGCGGCTGTACCGGCAGCAGGATCACGTTCGGCAGATGCGCGACCCGGTGCTCCACCTTGGCGCGTGCCGCGCCCGCACCGCACAGCGCGATCCGGATGCCGGGCCGCCCGGCGAGGCGGTACGCCATCTCGACCAGGGTCGCCACGCCCTGCTTCTCGCCGAAATTGCCGGCGTACAGGACCAGGACCTCGTCCGCGGCCACGCCCAGGCTGTCGCGCAGGCGGCTGCGCCGGGTCTCGGGCCGGATGGCGGCCGTGTCCACCCAGTTCGGGCAGAGCGAGATGCGCTCCGGCTCGAGCCCGCAGGTGGCCAGTCGCCGCCGCATGCTCTGCGAGATCGTGGTCACCAGATCGAACCGGCGCAGCAGCCAGCCGTAGGCACCCCGCAGCGCGGACGCGAGACGGCTCTCAGGCAGGAGCCGCAACCGGAGCGCCGCCTCGATCTCGCAGTCCTGCACGTGCAGGCAGGACCTGGCGCCGGCGAGCCGGGCGGCGAGCAGGGCTGCGGGGGCGGCGAGCATGGTCGGCTCGACCGCCATCACCAGATCGGGCCGCCATCTGAGGCCCTGCCACAGGCAGGGGAGAAAGCTGGTCAGCGCGAAGCTCAGGATCACGCCGAGCCGGCCCGCGAGCGAGCAGCGGGGCGGCACCGGCAACGGGCAGCGCAGGAGCCGTACCCGGCCCAGCCACTCGCCCTGGTAGCGCCACGCGCTGTAACCGGCCGGCACCCGCCACTGGGGATAGTACGGTGGCGCCGTGATCACCCGGACCTCATGGCCGCGCGCGGCGAGCCACTGGGCGAGATCGCCCGTGTACCGGCCGACGCCGATCGGCTCGGGGGCGAAATTCAGGCAGACCATCAGAATCTTCACGAATACCTCCGGGACCAGGCATCGAGCTCCTACTACCGATGGTTGATGAGTGGGACGGACGGATCGGGACGGGACGGATCGGGACGGGACGGGTCATGACGGGTTCAGGAGCGAGGGACGGGGACGGTTCGCGCCGACGCGCCCTGGGGCATCGGCGCGCGCAGCGACGGGAGAGCGCGCCAGCGGCGCGAACGCAGGGTGACGTAGGCGAGCCAGACCAGCAGCTGGCGGGCGAGGTTGACCGCGAGCGCCGGCCAGGGCATGGCGAGGATCCGGCGCTGCACGCGCACGAAATCGGCCAGGCGCGCCAGGGTGCGCCGTTCCGAGAGGCTGTTCGGGTCGCACTCGCGGATGGCGAGCGGCGTATCGAGGCAGCGCCACGTGGCGCCGCGGCTCAACATCGCGGCGATCGCGCCGTAATCCGCCGAGATCGGCAGCGCGAGGTCGTAGGGCACCTCGAGGTGCAACGCGCGCCGGATCACGGTCGCCTGGTGATACGCGGGCAGGCCGAAGCGCAGGAAGCGGGAGGGCGCGCGCGGCGAGCGGTAGACGCGCAGCCCCGAGGGCAGGTCCAGGACCGTGCCGCAGAGCAGGAGATCCGGCGCGTCCGACGCGCGCAGCGCATCTGCGATCCGGGCGAGCGCCTCCGCGTCGGCCAAGCGGTCGCCGGCATTCATGAACAGGACATACGCGCCGCGCGCCCGCTCCAGGCCCCGGTTCATCGCGTCGTAGACGCCCCGATCGGCCGCCGACCACCAGGCCGTGATCGCGGGCGCGAACTCCTCGATCACGTCCAGCGACTCGTCGGAGGAGCCGCCGTCCACGACCAGCCACTCGAACGGCTTCAGGGACTGCTCGGCGATGCTGGCCGCAGTCGCGCGCAGCCCGCGGCCGTGGTTCAGGTTGATGGTGATCACCGTCACCGGCAAGCTCATGGCGCTCTCATGGCTGTCGATCATCGCTTATATTCCCGTATAAGTTGAAATTGCAAGACCTTCATCATATTTGATCAGGA
>CAZXYL010000826.1:0-2048 GCA_964644915.1 uncultured Geminicoccaceae bacterium | reverse complement strand
ACCCGGCCCCAGCGCGGCGCAGGTCCAGGCGGCGGAAGCGATGACGCCCGAGGAGCAGGAGGAGATGATCCGCGGCATGGTCGACGGCCTCGCCGCGCGGCTCGAGCAGGCCCCGGACGACCCGCAGGGCTGGCGCATGCTCGGGCGCTCCTATCAGGTGCTGGGTGAGCTCGACAAGGCGGTCACGGCATACGAGCGGCTGGCATCTCTCCTGCCGCCCGACTCGCTGGAGCGGGCAGAAGTGCGGGCGGTCATCCAGTCCCTGCGCGCGCGCAACTGATCAGGCGTGCTCACCGCCGGGCCGCGACGATCTCCGTGAACGCCCGCATGTCGACGTTGCGCCCGCTGAGGATCACCGCGACGTGCTCGCCCAGGCGCTCGACCCGCTCGTTCAGCAGTGCCGCGATCCCGACCGCGGCCCCGCCCTCCACGATCTGCTGCTCGCGCCAGTAGGCGTGCGCCATGGCGTCTGCGATCTCGTCCTCGCTCACCAGCACCATCTCGTCGACGAAGTCGCGCACCAGCGCGAAGGTATAGCGGTTCTCGAGTCCGATGCCGCCGCCCAGCGAATCCGCGAGGCTCTGCTCTTCGTTCACCTCGACCGGGTGCCCGGCGCGCTGGCTCTCGACCATCGCCGCCCCCCGCTCCATGGTGATCCCGATCACCCGGATGCGCGGATCGGCCGATTTCAGCGCCAGCGCGATGCCGCCGATCAGCCCGCCACCCGAGAGCGGCACGAGCACGGTTTTGACCTCGGGCAGGTCCTCGAGAAGCTCCAGGCCGATCGTGCCCTGACCGCAGACCACGAACGGGTCGTCGAAGGGTGAAACGTAGGCGAGCCCCTCCGCCTCGCGGAGGCGTCTGGCCTCCATCTCGGCCTCGTCCTGGCTGCTGCCCACGATGCGCACATCGGCCCCCAGCGCCCGCACCGCCTCGACCTTGTTCGCGGGCACCAGCCTCGACATGAAGATGGTCGCGCGCACGCCGGTGCGCGCCGCGGCCTGCGCCACGCCGCGGGCGTGATTGCCGGTCGAGACCGCGACCACGCCGCGCGCGCGCTCCTTCTCGCCGAGCTGCAGGATCCGGTTGGTGGCCCCCCGCAGCTTGAACGAGCCAGTCTGCTGGAGCGTCTCGAGCTTGAGATGGACCTCCCGGCCGGTGCGCTCCGAGAGCGCAGCGGAGCGCACGAGCGGCGTGCGCCGCACCCAGGGGGCGATGGTCCGGCGCGCGCGGTAGATGTCGCCCAGCGTCAGACCCGTCTCGTGCACATGCACGCCCTTCATTCCGCAGCCCTCCTTCGACCGCTCGATCATGACGCCGGAGCGCGGCCATCTCAACCGCAGCGGCCGCACGCATTTGCCGGCTGCCGCGGGTTCCCTCAATCTACGAGAGAGATTCGGCTTTACCCCGGTGGACCGCCATGCCAGGATGCCGCAGCAAACAAGCGGTCTCGGCTCAACCAGTACGATGGCGGACAGCCCCTCGGCCCTCGGCGTCGCGCATTTGCGCACGGTCGCGTTCGCGGGCATCGACGTCAAGGACGTGGACGTGCAGGTCCAGATCAGCGCCGGGTTGCCGGCGTTCACGATCGTGGGCCTGCCGGACAAGGCCGTGGCCGAATCGCGCGAGCGGGTGCGCGCGGCGCTGGGCGCGCTCGGGCTCGGCCTGCCGCCGAAGCGGATCACGGTCAACCTGGCGCCCGCCGATCTCGGCAAGGAGGGCAGCCATTTCGATCTGCCGATCGCGCTCGGGCTCCTGGTGAGCATGGGTGCCTTGCCGGCCGATGCGATCCAGGGCTATCTGGCGCTCGGCGAGCTGGCGCTCGACGGCGCCCTGACGCCTGTCAACGGCGTGCTGCCGGCGGCGGTCGCGGCCGCCGCGCGCGAGCTCGGCCTGATCTGCCCGGCGCCCTGCGGCGGCGAGGCGGCTTGGCTCGGCAGCGACATCGAGGTCCTGGCGGCGCCCCACCTGCTGGCGCTGATCAACCATTTCAACGGCGCGCAGGTGCTGACGCCGCCCACGCCCCGGCTCCTGGAGCAGCGCGCCGA
>CAZXYL010000825.1:0-2733 GCA_964644915.1 uncultured Geminicoccaceae bacterium | reverse complement strand
CCAGGGGGTCGGCGGGCGAGACGTTGTGACCGACCTGGTGAACGCGTTCGACTTCGCCGGTCGCTGGGGTATCTTTGCGGCGATGATGCTGATCGTCTTCCTGCTCGGATTCCTGATCGACTGGATCGGCATCATTCTCATTACTTTCCCGATCTTTTTGCCGATCGCGCGCCAGCTCGGTTTCGAGGAACTCTGGTTTTTGATGATGATAGCTGTCAACCTGCAGGCATCGTTCCTGACGCCTCCTGTCGGCTACGCCCTGTTCTACCTCAAGGGCACCGTGCCGCGAGGCGTGACCATGATGCACATTTACAGAGGCATCGTCCCCTTTCTCGTGCTCCAGATCATCGCCTTGGTGATCCTGGCGGTCTTCCCGGGCATCATCACCTGGCTGCCTGATCTTGTGGTGGCGCGATAGGCCGGACGTGTGAGCGCGAAAGGTGACTATGGAGACGATGCCGTCCGACTGGCGCGCGGCGAGCTGGCGGTCGCCCTGCTCGGCATCTTCCTGACGTCGCTCGCCTTCCTGGCCTTCCAGATCGCGGCGAGTCGCCTGCTGTCGCTGCTCTTGTCCTACCACTTCGTGTTCGCGCTGGTCTCGCTCGCCATGCTCGGACTCGGGCTCGGCGGCGTGACAGCCCGTCTCGCCTTCCCGAAGGCCTCGTCCGCCCGCGACAGCCTGCGCATCGCGGCCGGCGCCAACGCGACGGCGGCGCTCGCCGTGCTCGTCGGGGTGGCCCTGGTCCTGAGGATCGCGGATCGGCCCTGGATCGGCGAACCTTCGGGCATGCTGCTGGTGCTCGGCCTCCTGTTCGTCCCCCTGCTACTCGCGGGCGTCGCGTTCGCCCAGCTCTTCCGGGCTTTCGGCAGGATCTCCGGTCAGGTCTACGGCGCCGACCTCGCCGGGGCCGCGCTGGGCTGCCTCGGCGTGATCTGGGCGCTCGACCAGCTGGGTGGCGTGGGCGCCCTGCTTCTGGCGGCGCTGCTGGCGGCCGCGGGTGCGATGGCACTCGCTTGGCCGGCGCGGCAGGGCGGCGGCCCCCTCGGTGCCACCGCGATCGTCCTGGCGGTGCTCGGGCTGGTCTTCGGCGCCTTCCTGAGCGGCGCGTATGACCCCCGCGTGCCGGTCGGCGCCAATCCGGAGAAGGAGATCCACGATGCGCTCACCGGCGCCGGCCAGGGCGAGCTCGAGGCGTCGCGCTGGAGCTCGTTCGGGCGCACGGACCTCATCAGCTTCGGTGACCGTCGCGGCTTCAAGGACCTCTACATCGACGGCACGGCCGGAAGCCCGATGTACCGGTTCTCCGGCGACTTCTCCGCCCCGGGCGAGGCGGTCGAGGAGCTGATCGAGGAGTTTCCCGGCTATTTCCCGTTCCTGTTCATGGCCGAGGCCGCCCGCGAGCGCGCGCTCGTCATCGGGCCCGGCGGCGGGCGCGACATCCTGCTCGCCCGGATGGGCGGCTTTGCCCATGTCCGAGCGGTGGAGGTAAACCCCGACCTCGTGAAGCTCGTCCGCGATCAGTCCGCCTACAACGGCGACCTGTTCGGCGGGCGCCCCGACGTCGAGATCCTGGTCGACGAGGGCCGGAGCTTCGTGCGGCGTGACGCCGAGCGCTACGGGCTGGTGATGCTGAGCCTGCCGGTGACCAACACGAGCCGCAGTCGCGAGGGGTTCGCGCTCACCGAGAGCTTCCTGCTCACGGCCCAAGCGATCGGCGACTACGTCGACGCGCTCGCGCCGGAGGGAGAGCTCGTCATCATCGCCCATGACGAGGCGGCGATCCTGCGCCTGGTGACGACGGCGATCGCGGCCATGGCCGAACGCGGCCTCACGCCGCAGCAGGTGATGGCCCGGATCTACGTACTCGGCTCCTTCCCCTATCCGGTCTTCGTGCTGCGCCAGAGCCCGATCGAGGATGCGGAGACCCGCGCCATGTTCGCCGGGGCGCGCGAGCGCGGCTACTCCCTCGCCGCCAGCTATTTCCCCGGCATTGGCGCACCGGGTGCGGTCAGCCCCGTCCTGCAGGCCATCGAGCAGGGGCGGATCGCCCCCGAGGAGCTCGTGCGGCTGGCCGCCGAGCGCGGCGCCAACGTCGCGAGCGTGCGCGATGACAGCCCGTTCTTCCATCATCTCGAGCTCGCTCCGCCCCGGGCGGTGGTCGCGGTCGCGACGATCGCCGCCGGCCTGACGCTGGCGGTCCTGCTCGCATCGGTGCTGAGCGGCGCCGCCCCGTCCGCTGCGCGGCGGCTGCCTCCGCACCTCGGCTACCCCGCTCTCTACATCCTGCTCGGCGTCGGCTTCATGCTGATCGAGATCTCGCTCATCCAGCGCTTCATGCTGTTCCTCGGGCAGCCGGTCCACGTGCTCGCGGTGGTCCTGTTCGTGCTGCTCCTCGGGATGAGCGCCGGCAGCCTGGTCTCGAACCGGCTCGCCGCTGCCAGGATCGCGCCCGCCCTCGCCGGCGCCGGGCTCGCCGCCGCCGCCCTGCTCGGACTGCTCGCACTGATCCTGCCGCCAGTGTTCGAGGAGGCCCTCGGCCTGTCGATGGCAGCGCGCATCCTGGTCACGGCGCTGGTGCTGGCGCCGCTCGGCTTCGTCCTCGGGCTGCCGTTCCCGCTCGGGATCCGAGCCCTGGCGCTGGCCGGGGCATCGGATCGGATCCCCTGGATGTGGGCGCTCAACGGGACCGCGTCTGTGCTCGGCGCCTCCGCCGCCGTGCTGGGGGCCATGCT
>CAZXYL010000824.1:0-2423 GCA_964644915.1 uncultured Geminicoccaceae bacterium | reverse complement strand
TCGTCGTGCTCCCCTTCGGCGTAGGCGATCCAGGCGGTGGCGGCCGTGTGCTGGATCTCGATCTGCTCGGCCCAGTAGGCGTTGCTGTCGCGCAGCTTGTCCGCTAGCGCGTCGAGCGCCGCCACGTCGGCCGCGGCGGCCTCGGGCTGGCCGGAGCGGGCCAGACCCACCGCCCGCGCGAAGTGGGTGATCGCATCGGCGAAGGCGACATGGCTCGGCTGCGGCGTGAGCTCCGCCGCCTCCTTCCAGGCGCCCCGTTCCATGGCGAGCCGCGCCGGCATCGCGGCCAGCGCGAACGGCCCGGCGGGATTGGCCAATTCGGCGCCGGCAAACTGCTGCGCTTCCTTGATCGCGTGGCGGGCCGCCTGATCGCGCCCGCCCTGCAGGTAGGCGTAGACCATGTAGTCGCGCGCATGCAGCTCGGAGATCATGTCCTTGCCGGCCCGTGCCACCTCGGCCGCGCGCTGGTTGGCCTCGATCGAGCTGTCCCAGTGGCCGAGGCGGGTGAAGATGTGCGAGGGCATGTGCAGCGCATGCGGCGCCGAGGCGGCGAGCTCGGCGTAGCGCTCGGCCGCGTCGAGCCCGCGTTGGGCCAGCGGCGGGTAGTCGTAGGTATGGATGAGGTAGTGCACCACGCCCGGATGGTCCGGCTGGCGCACGCGCTCCGCCTCCAGGATCTCGGCCGCCTCGAGCTGCTTGGCGTAAGTCTTGTCAGTCGGCAGCGCGGCGACGTTGAGTGCCAGCGCATAGTAGATCGCGGCCTCCGGATCGTCCGGATAGCGCGCGTGCAGCTGCGCCATCGCCTCCTCGTACGCCAGCACCCGGGTGCGATGATCCTTGGTATCGGCGTCCCGATAGAATTCCGAGAGCGCGGCGATGTAGTCGGCCTCGCGCTCGCTCTTGCTGCCGAGCTGCCGCGCTTGCTCCAGTGCTGCCCAGCCGTCGGCCAGGTTCTGCGCCGGCGGCGGCGAGAAGGGGTTGCTGAGCAGGCTCATGGCGATGCCCCAATACGCCATGGCGCACTCGGGATCGCGCTCCAGCACGTCGGAGAACGCGCCGTGCGCGGCCTGGTACCAGAACGAATGCTGGAGCTTCATCGCGTGGTCGAAAGCCTGCTGCGCCTCTGCCGTGCAGGTGACCGGGAAATGAACCTCGCCGAGCACCGGGTGCCCGGCGTGCTCGTCGTCGGCACTCGCGGAGGTGGCGAGCGCGCCCACGAGAATCGGCAGGAAGATGTGCAAAGGACTGCGTAGCATGGTTCTCCTCCATAATATGCCCCGCCAGCTCCTGGCGGCTGAAACGAAGGGTGTCGAATAGGATCGAGGGACCATCCTAACAGCTGGCGCCGAAAATCCCTAGTTGAAGCGGGCCACCGTGAGGCCGTGGAGGTCGATCTCGGGCGCCTGGTCCGAGACCAGATCGGCGACCGCGCGCGCCGAGCCGCAGGCCATGGTCCAGCCCAGATGGCCGTGGCCGGCATTGAGGAACAGGTTGCGCCAGCGCGTGGGGCCGAGGATCGGCGGCCCGTCCGGGGTCATCGGCCGCAGGCCGCACCAGGGCTCCGCCCGGGCGGGATCAACGTGGCGCGCGAGCGCGGGATAGACCTGGATCGCGCCCTCCCAGACGTAGCGCGCCCGGCGCTCGTTCAGGCTGAGATCGTAGCCGGCGAACTCGGCGCTGCCGCCGAGGCGCAGGCGATTGCCGAGCGGCACCACGCCGATCTTCAGGCCCTCGTCGACCACCGGCACGCGCGGCGCATCGTTCCAGCCGTCGAGCGGGGCGGTGAGCGAGTAGCCCTTGATCGGGTAGATCGGCAGCCGCAGGCCGAGGTCCTTCACAAGGCGCGGGCTGTCGCTGGCGAGCGCCAGGACATAGCGATCGGCGCTCAGACGCCCGGCGCTGGTGCGCACGCCCGTGATGCGTTCGCCGTCGGCCTCGATCCGCTCGATCGTGGTGCCGAAGCGGAACTCTGCACCCAGGCGCTCCGCCTCATCCGCGATGGCGCGCGTGAACTTGCAGGCATCGCCGCTCTCGTCGTCGGGGAAATGCAGCCCGCCCACGATCTTGTCGGCCACCGTAGCCAGCGCCGGCTCCAGCTCCAGCGTCTCCTGCCGGCTCAGCGCCCGGTGCGGCACGCCGTGCGGCTCGAGCATGGTCGCGAGCGCTGCCGACTGATCGAGCGAGGCCTGATCGCGGAACACCTTCAGGAGGCCGCGCTCGTCGTGATCGTAGCGGATGCCGGTTTCAGCCCGCAGCTCGCGCAGCATGCGGCCGCTGTAGAGGGCGAGGCGCAGGTTGATCAGCGTGTGCCTCTGGTGGCGCGCGGGTGCGGAGTTGCGCAGGAACGCGAGACCCCAGCGCCACATGCCCGGCAGGGCGCGCGGCCGCAGCAGCGCCGGCGAGTCCTCGCGGCCGAGCGTCTG
>CAZXYL010000823.1:0-3227 GCA_964644915.1 uncultured Geminicoccaceae bacterium | reverse complement strand
GCCCACGAGCGCCCTCAGATCGTCCGGCATGCCGCCTTCGACCAGCGGATTGCGCACGGCGATGCTTCCGAACGTGCTGCCGTCGTGCATGTCCTCACTCAGGACGAGGGTGCAGCCGGCGGCACGCGCCGTCGTGACCAGGAGAGCGTCCCATAAGCTGAGGCGGCTCGTCTCGAGGATCGCACATGCTGCCTCGAGCGCGCCCGCATCGGTGCCCACGACCGGGAACACGCGCAGCCAGTCGCGTGCCTGTGCGACCGCCTCGGCGGCCGACGCCTTGCGCCTGCGGGTCGCGACGGCGACGAACTCCGCAAGCGCCTGCACGGTCAGGATGCAAGGCCGCTCGATCGAGCGATCGACGATCACCGCGGCGATCTCGTGCTTCCAGCCTTCCGCTGGATCGACCGCGTAGACCAGGATGTTGGTATCCAGGCTGTAGCGCTCAGCGCTCATGCAGCTCGTCGCGATCGAAGCGGCCGCCGCCCATGTCGATCCCGCGCCGCATGCGCTCGCGCGCCCGCTCCCGCGCCGCCTGCTGCTCCGGCGTCAGCACGCGCTGGCCGCTCTCCATGGGCAGGAGGCGCGCGACCGGCTTGCCGCGGCGGGTGATGACGAACGCCTCGCCCTGCTCCACAGCCCGGACGTATTGCGCGAAGCGCTGGTTGGCCTCGCGCAGCGTGACTTCGGTTGCCATCGCGAACTCCGCATCGCTTGTAGAACAATATGTAGCACGCCAGGATGCCGGTCGCAAGCGGACGAGGTCTTACCCGAAGATCACCCGCGGCAGCCAGGTGACCAGCTCCGGGAACATCGCGAGCAGGCACAGGCCGAACAGCTGGATGATCACGAACGGGATGATGCCGCGGTAGATGTCCATCGTGGTGACGCTCTCGGGCGCCACGCCGCGCAGGTAGAACAGCGCGAAGCCGAACGGCGGCGTGAGGAAGCTGGTCTGCAGGTTGACCGCCATCATGACGCCGAGCCAGACCGGGTGGATGTCCATCATCAGCAGCACCGGGCCCACGATCGGCACCACCACGAACACGATCTCGATGAAGTCGAGGAAGAAGCCGAGCACGAACATCAGCGCCATGACCACGAGCATGGCGCCGAAGGCGCCGCCGGGCAGGTCGTGCAGCGCCTCGTGCACGACGTGCTCGCCGCCCAGGCCGCGAAAGACGAGCGAGAACACCGAGGCGCCGAGCAGGATCACGAACACCATCGAACTGATCCGGGCGGTCGTGCGCATGACGTCGCGCAGGACGGGCAGGGCGAGCTGCCGGCGCGAGGCCGCGAGCAGCGTGGCCCCGACCGCGCCGACGGCCGCCGATTCGGTCGGCGTCGCGATGCCGGCGAGGATCGAGCCGAGCACGGCGATGATGAGGAAGGCGGGCGGCAGCAGCGCGGTGACGATGCGCATGAACATCCGCTCCCGCACCTCGCCGATCTCGACCAGGGCCGGGCTGGTCTCGGGCTTGAGGATCGCCAGAACGATCTGCCAGGCCATGTAGAGGCCGACCAGCATCAGCCCGGGCAGGAGCGCGCCCGCGAACAGGTCGACCACCGAGACCGGATCGGGCGCGAAATTGCCCAGCGCCAGCTGCGCCTGGGTATTCGCGCCCTGCAGGATGTCGCCCAGGATCACGAGCACGATCGAGGGCGGAATGATCTGGCCGAGCGTGCCCGAGGCGCAGATCGTGCCGCAGGCGAGCTTCGGGTCGTAGCCCGCCTTGAGCATGCTCGGCAGCGAGAGCAGGCCCATCGTGACCACGGTGGCGCCCACGATGCCGGTCGAGGCGGCGAGCAGCATGCCGACCAGCGTGACCGAGAGGCCGAGGCCGCCCCGCAGCGTGCCGAAGAGCATGCCCATGGTCTCGAGCAGCTGCTCGGAGACCCGGGAGCGCTCGAGCATCACGCCCATGAACACGAACAGCGGCACCGCGACCAGGACCTCGTTCACCATCACGCCGAAATAGCGCGACGAGAGCCCGCTCAGCAGCCGCATGTCGAAGGCATCGAGGGCGCTGCCCAGGAGCGCGAAGGCGAACGCCGTGCCGGCGAGCGAGAAGGCGACCGGGAAGCCGAGCAGCAGCACGCCGCAGGTGACGACGAACATCAGGATGCTCAGCACCTCGCCCGTCATCGGCTCAAAGCTTCTCCGGCGCGTCGTCGCGCGGCGTGAACTCCGGATGGCCGGTGAGCACGAGCAGGCTGCGGAGCGCGAGCGAGACGCCCTGGGCGCCGATGAGCACGCAAAAGCCGAGAATCACGCTCTTGAGCAGAAACAGACCCGGCAGGCCGGCCGCCTCGCGCGAGCCCTCGAGCTTGGCCCAGGATTCGGCCACGTACGGCCAGGTGATCCAGGCGACCATGATCACGATCGGCAGGAGCAGAAAGAGCGAGCCCAAGAGGTCGACCCAGGCCTTGAAGCGCGGGCTGCCCGGCCGGTAGAAGATGTCGACCCGGACGTGGCCGTTGTGCAGCAGCGTGTAGCCGGCGCCGAGCATGAACACGATGCCGTGCATCCAGACGTAGACCTCCTGGATCCAGACCCGGCCCCAGTTGAAGCCGTAGCGCATCGCCGCGACGAAGAAGGTGGTCAGCACCATGGCGAGCGTGAGCCAGGCGACGGCGCGGCCGACCGCCTCGTTCATGCGGTCGATGCCGCGCACGATGGGCACGAGCAGGTTCATGCCGGCACGCCTCCCGCTTTGGTTGCGCTCCGTGCTCCCAGCGCGGGCATTGTAGCGGCGAGCCGAGCCAGTGCCAGGGATTTGCCGGGGCTTGGCGGACGAGCCCGACGCCAAGCACCGCCCGGAACGCCGGGCGGCGCGCTCGCAACGAACGGCCAGCCAGGTCGCCGCTATTCGATCGTGTAGGCGACCACCTTGTCGTCCAGCATCATCGGGATGATGGCGAGGTTCTGGTCCTCGATGTACTCGAGATCAGCGCTGCCCTGGTTCAGATCGAGCAACTGCTCGGCCTGCCCTTGGGCATCGATGCGGAACAGGGCGCCGTTGACCCAGTCGGTCACCAGGTAGCCGCCCTGCCCGTCCGGCTCGACGCCGTCGAGATTGCCCACCGGTTCGCCGGCGCCGAGGCTCTGAACCTCCTTGGTTTCGTAATCGACCACCTTGAGGTGACCCTGCGTCTCGGTCTCGAAGCCTTCGGCCGCGAGCACGCCCCAGGAGGCGACCACCAGACGATCATCCTCGGCGAGCAGACCG
>CAZXYL010000822.1:0-2350 GCA_964644915.1 uncultured Geminicoccaceae bacterium | reverse complement strand
GCCCGCGGTGAAGATCTCCGGCCGTTCCCGCCGCAGCCCGAGGGTGCGTGCGACCACCAGCTGCTTGACGGCGCCACCTTGCCAGTCCGCGAGCAGCGCCGGGAAGTCCACCTCGTCCCGCAGCACCTGCTCGAGCAGGGCGTGCCGGTGCTCGAAATCGACCGGGCGGCGGTTGTCGGGATCGACCAGCGAAAGGTCCCAGAGCTCGGTGCCCTGGTAGGTGTCGGGAACGCCCGGTACGGTGAGCTTGAGCAGCGTCTGCGCCAGCCCGTTGACGGCGCCGACCAGTGCGATCTGCTGCTGGAACGGGATGAGGTCGGCGAGAAAGGTGCGGCTGCGCTCCGGGTCGAGGGTGCGGCGGACGAACTGCTCCACGCCCGCCTCGTACTCCGGGTTCTGCGCCGTCCAGCTGGTCTCCTGCTTCGCCTCCCGGAGCGCCTTCAGCATGTAGCCGACGATCCGGCCGCAGAAGTCGCTGTCGGCGAGGTCCTCCGGGGCTCTGATCTCGAACGGCCAGGCCCCGACCAGGGTCTGGTAGAACAGGTACTCGTCGTTGCGGCTCGGCGCTTCCACCGGCGGCTCCTGTCGCGCGAACTGGTTGAGCACCGTCCAGCGCCGCACCCGGCGACGCCACTCGCGCGGCAGCTCGCTCAGCACGTCGATGCGCGCGCGCACGTCCTCGCCGCGCTTGTGGTCGTGGGTCGCGGTCGTCACCATGCTCAGCGGCCGGAAACGCTGCTGCTGGCCCATCAGGTGGTGAAAGGCGGCGGGGCTGACGCCGAAGTGCTGGGGCTCGCCGCCGACCTCGTTGAGCGAGATCAGGCGGTTGTAGCGATAGAAGGTCGTATCCTCCAGCGACTTGGCCATCACGGGTCCGGTCAGCTGCTGGAAGTGCATGGCGGTGGCGATGACGTCCCGGCGCCGATACCCGGGGGAGCCGGCGAGATCGGTGCTGAGCGCCGCGTGCAGGAAGTCGAACACCGAGGGGTCGACGAGGCCGGTCTGCCGGCGCGCCTGGCTCAGCGCCCAGTCCAGATCGCGCCGGTCCTCGGGCCGCGCGCCGTGGCCGGTGATGTAGGTCCGGTAGACCGGGAAGCTGGTGATCAGGTCGGTCAGCGCCTCACGCAGGCCGGTGAGGCTGAAGTCGCGGGTGAGCCAGCTCTGCTGCGCCAGCCGCCAGACCTCGTGTGCCAGCACGTGCAGCTCGCTGTTGAGCGAGTAGCGGAGGATCTGGCGCTTGGCCGCGGTGAGCGTCTGCTCGAACTCGATCGGCTGCCCGAGGAAGCGGCGGTAGGCAGCGGTGAGGAAGGTCTCGGCGGCGGGGTCCACGAACAGCCCGTTGACCAGGTTGATGAACTCGTAGCCCGTGGAGCCGGCGACCGGAAGGTCCTCGCGCAGGTTCTCGTGCCGGGCCAGGATCTTCTCCACCAGTACGTAGACCGGCTGCCCGGCACGGCCGTCGATCGCGACCCGCTCCTCCCCCTGGTCCCTCGGCAGCACCTCGGCGACGCGCGTCAGCAGGCGCCGGCAGTAGCCGGCCGGATCGTACAGCCCGTCGATGTGGTCGAGGCGGATCCCCTGCACCTTGCCCTCGGCCACCAGCCGCAGCAGGAGCCGGTGGGTTGCTTCGAACACCTCGCCGAGCTCCATGCGCAGCCCGGCGAGCTCGTTGATGTCGAAGAAGCGCCGGTAGTTGATCTCGGAGCTGGCGACCCGCCAGTAGGCGAGGCGGTAGGCCTGGTCCTCCAGGATCCGATGCAGCGCCATGAAGCTCTCGGGCTCGCCGGGCGTGCCGTTGCGCGCGGCCGCGGCGGCCTCGATCGCGTTGAATGCGGGTGCGGCGGTCGCGACCTGCGCGAGATCCGTCTTCAGCGTGACCGCCTCGTGGCGGCGTGCCGCCCAGCGCGCGTGCGAGCCTCCGCCCTCGGCGAGCGCATCGAACCGGTCGGCGAGCTCGAACAGGCCGGCCGGGCCCTCGCTCATCACGTTCGCGGCCGCGCGCAGCAGATCGGGATAGTCGCGCACCGCGATCGGGTACCGGTTGTCGTAGTAGGCGACGTGGAACGTGCCGGACTGGCTGTCGAACTGCAGCTTCAGCTCGCCCGCCTCCAGGACCTTGCCGTACTGATCGCCCAGCACCGGCAGCAGCACCTTGTCGCGCACGCCGCGCGCGGTCGCCTCCCAGTCGATGTCGAAGAACTCGGCGTACGGGCTCCCCCGGCCCCACTCGAGCACGTCCAGCCACCACGGATTGTCCGCGCCCACGCCCATGTGGTTGGGCACGAAGTCGAGCACGAGGCCCATGCCGTGCCCGTGCAGCGTCTCGATCAGCGCCTCGAACGCCCGCTCG
>CAZXYL010000821.1:0-5338 GCA_964644915.1 uncultured Geminicoccaceae bacterium | reverse complement strand
GTCAGGTACTGTCATCGGCTGCCCGGCGCGGCGTGCGTCCGCCAGAATCCGACCGTATGCCCATGCTGCCCTTGAGTTGAAGTCGAACAGTCGATCTGCGAATACAACGAGCAGGCGGCGCAGCGCCTCGAGCAGCTCTGCACGCCGTCTTCCGTGGACCAGCTTCTCAATGCCGAACGCCATCTCAGCAACGGCGATCGTCGGAATTGCCAAAGCAGCTCTGGAATGTCGCATCCAACGAACGACGTTAGGATCGGGTTTAGCCTTTGCTAGTTCCGATAGAACGTTCGTATCGAGAAGGATCATAGATCCACGCCTTCATGCGGAACCCGATTCTCCTCGATGGCCGGGTCCAGGTCCACGCCCGGCCTTGTCATGCGGATGAACCAGTCCGGGAACGGCTCGGAGTCATGATCGGGGATCGCCGGCTCCTTCGCCACACGTTCCAGGATCGCACGCACCTCCGCTTCGAGGCTGCGCTTGTGACGAATGGCGCGCTGCCGGAGGCGTTCCTTTGTATCATCTGACAACCTGCGGACAACGATGCTGGCCACGCAACATCTCCCCCAATCCAGCGGGATCTCCCCTCACGATATCAGTGCAATCGCCCGGCAGGTCAAGAACGCAGCTTCGTTGAGGAGGCGCCAGGTAAGGCGCGATCAGGGGTAGTTGCCGATCAGGCCGCCGAGGCCTGTGACCGACGGCCCTCCTCCACCAGGCGCAGCGTCGCGTCCTCCAGGCGGCGTTCCAGCTCGGCCATGAAGGCCGCGCGCTGCAGGCCGGGCTCGATCGGGGGGAGGATCTCCACCGTGATCCGGCCGGGGCGCTTGGTGAAGCTGCGCCGGCCCCAGAACAGGCCGGAGTTCAGGGCGACCGGCACCACCGGGATCTTGAGGTGCAGATAGAGCGCCGCCACACCCGGATGGTAGGGGCGATGCGCGCCCGGGCTCACGCGCGTGCCCTCCGGAAAGATCGCGATCGACTGGCCGCGGGCGAGCGCCGCCTCGGCCTCCTTGACGAGCGAGCGCAGCGCCCGGACGCCCTGCGCCCGATCGACGTGGATCATGCCCGCCCGGCGCGTGTACTGGCCGAACAGCGGGATCAGCCCGAGCTCTCGCTTGAGCACGATCGCGGGGTCGGGCAGCAGCAGGTGGAGCGAGAGCGTCTCCCAGGCGGACTGGTGCTTGACCGCGAAGATAGCCGGCCCGTTCGGGATGCGCTCGAGCCCCCTCACCTCGTGGTCGAGACCGACCAGGGAGCGCAGCAGGGTCTGGATGCCCTGCATCCAGACCCGCACGCCCATGAGCAGCACCTGGCGCGGAAAGGCGAGCGCCGGCAGCAGGGCGATCGCCATGACCACGGTCCAGACCCAGAAGGCGACGTTGAACAGGAGCGAACGCAACAACGAGCGGCTCAGGGCATCTTGGACAGGCGCCAGAGCGCGGTCACGCGCGCGACCACCGTGACCAGGAGGGCGCTCACGACGGGCACGCAGGCGAGCAGCACCCAGTCGACCGGGCGCAGGCCGAGCTGGATCGCCCCGGCGAACTCCATGCGCCGGCTGCTGTACAGCAGCAGGAGCACGGTGGCGAGAGCGCAGCCGAAGCCGAGCAGACCGCCGCGCAGCCCGTTCAGGAGGGCGTGGCGCTCGAACTGGCGGGCGATGTAGCCGTCGGGCGCGCCCATCAGACGCAGCATCTCGAGCGTGTCGGTATGCATGCTCAGAGTCATGCGCGTGATCAGCACGACCACGCCGAGCGAGCCGATCAGGACCAGCAGACCGGCGGCGACGCCCCAGTTGCGGAAGAACGCTGCCATGCTCTCGGCCCGATCGCGCGACATCGCCTCGACACCGATCGTCGCCCCCGGCACCACCTCGCGCAGGCGCTGCTGCAGCACCGGCAGATCGGGTCTCGCCAGCGGGTCCAGCGCCACGTCGATCAGCTGCGGCAGCGGCAGGCCCTGGCGGTCGCGCACGTCGCCGAGCCACGGCTCGATCAGCTGCTCCAGCTCGGCCTGCGGCACCGGGCTCGCGGAGGTGACGCCGCGGGTCCTGCGCAGGATCTCGAGGGCGGCCTCGACCGCGGTCTCGACCGCACTGCCCTCCTCGATCGCGGGCAGCGTGACCGTGACGATGCGCGCGCGCATGTTGTAGAGCTTCAGAGCGCTGTCCGCGACCGCGGCCACGGCGAGCGTCACGACCGCGAGATAGACCAGGCCGGCCACGATCCAGACCAGAAAGCGGCTGGCCGCGGTGGACTCGAGCGGCAGATCGAACCGGCGATCGCTCATCGCGTGTCCCGCCCTCAGTCGGCTGCGGCCATGGTCGCCTCGGCCGGCTGTGGCCCGGAGAGGCGGCCCTTGTCCATGTGCAGGATCGGATGCGGGTAGCGCTCCACCAGATCGTCGTTGTGGGTCGAGAGCACCACGGTGGTGCCGAGCTTCGAGAGCTGGGTGAACAGGTGCATGAGCCGCCGCGCCAGCTTGTTGTCGATGTTGCTGGTCGGCTCGTCGCACAGCAGCAGATTCGGCCGGGTGATCACCGCGCGCGCGATCGAGACCAGCTGCCGCTGCCCCATTGACAGGTTGGGCGGTTTGGCTGCAATCACCTCCGCCAGGCCGAGCCAGGCCAGCATCTCGGAGACGAAGCCGCCGATCTGCTCGTCCTGGCCGCCATTGATGCGCAACGGCAGGGCGACGTTGTCGAACGCTGAGAGATGATCGAGCAGGCGGAAATCCTGGAAGATCATGCCGATCCGGCGGCGCAGCGCGCCGAGCTCCTCCCGGCTCATGCTCGCGACATCGCGATCGAACATGCTCAGGCGCCCGCGCGACGGCATCTGGATCAGCCCGAGCACGCGCAGGAGCGAAGTCTTGCCGGCCCCGGTCGGCCCCATCATGTAATAGAATTCACCGCGGCCCAGCGTGAGATCGACGTCGCGCAGGACCTCCGGGCCCTGACCGTAACGCATGGCAACATTCTCGAGCCGCAGCATCTGGCTACCGGGGGTCCGAGGGTCGGGTCAGCACGATTCTAATGATTGCATAGTGCGCCATGGCCGTCCAGAAGGGGTTCAACTATTGCGAGAGTTGGGTTTTGGTAACATAGTCGCGCTGACGCCATGATCCTGACCTGTCCAGAGTGCTCCACCCGCTATCACGTCGACCCGGCCACGCTGGGGTCCGAGGGTCGCCGCGTGCGCTGCGCGGGTTGCGGCCACCGCTGGCTCGCCCGACCGCCCGCGGATGCGCCCAAGGTGGTCGAGCTGACCCCGCCGCCGGTCGGCACGCCGCCGCCCCCCGGCCCGACGCCGCGCAAGCGCGCGGGCGCCGAGGGCGGCCGCAACAACGCCTCGGGGAGCCTGGTCGGCTGGCTGGTCGGTGTCCTCGTCGTCCTGATCCTCGCCAGCGCGATCATCGGTCGCAACGAGATCGTCGCGGGCTTCCCCGCCACCGCCGCCATTTACCAGAAACTGTGGCTGCCCGTCACGGTCCAGCTGGGCCTGCAGTTCGAGAACGTGGTCTCCGAGCGGCTGGACGAGCGCGGCGTCTCGATCCTCGTGGTCGAGGGCGAGATCGTCAATGTCTCGGAGCAGGCGCGCGCGGTGCCGGCCGTCCGGGTGAGCCTGCTCGACGATGCCGGGCGCCAGCTGCAGTACGAGCTGTTCGAGGCCGGTGCGCCGGTCCTGCAGCCCGGTGCCAAGACCTCCTTCTCGGGTCGCCTGGTCAATCCGGCCCAGCAGGCGCGCAATTTCAGCGTGACCTTCGACGTCGGCGCGTAACGGCGCGCGAGCGAGGCCAAAACGCGCCTTCGAGGACGCCAATTCGCGCCGTCCGGCTCAGATGTTGAAGCGGAAATGGATCACGTCGCCGTCCTGGACGACGTAGTCGCGCCCTTCCAGCCGCAGCTTGCCGGCATCGCGCGCGCCCGCCTCGCCGCCGCACCGCACGTAGTCCTCGAAGCCCACGACCTCGGCGCAGATGAAGCCGCGCTGGAAGTCGCTGTGGATGGTGCCCGCCGCCTCGACCGCGGTCGTGCCCCGCGGGATCGTCCAGGCGCGCGCCTCCTTGGGCCCGCCGGTGAGGAAGGTGATCAGCCCGAGCAGCCGGTAGCCGGTCTGGATCACGCGCTCGAGCCCGGGCCGCTCGAGGTCGAGCGAGGCCAGGTAGTCCGCGCGTTCGCCGGGCGCGAGCAGGGCGATCTCGGCCTCGATCCCGGCCGAGATGACCACCGTCTCGGCGCCCTCCGCGGCCGCACGTTCCGCCACCGCGGCGCTGTACGCGTTGCCGTGCGCCGCCGCGCCCTCGTCGACATTGCAGATGTAGAGCAGCGGCTTCGCGCTCAGCAGCTGGAGGGACCGGAACGCCGGCTCCTGCTCGGGCGCGAGCAGGAGGCGCCGCGCCGGCCGGCCCGCCTCCATCTCCGGCAGGATGCGCTCGATCACGGCCAGTTGTGCCCGCGCCTCGGCATCCCCGCCGCGTACCCGCTTGATCAGGCCCTCCTGCCGGCGCTCGAGCGAAGCGATGTCGGCCAGCAGGAGCTCGGTCTCGACCAGCTCGGCGTCGCGCACCGGGTCGACGCTGCCCTCGACGTGCGCCACCTCCGCGCTCTCGAAGCAGCGCAGCACGTGGAGGACGGCGTCGACCTCGCGGATCGCGCCGAGAAAACGGTTGCCCAGGCCTTCGCCGCGGCTGGCACCGCGCACGAGGCCGGCGATGTCGACCACCTCGAGCTGGGCGGGCACGACGCGCGGGGATTTCGCGATCTCGGCGACCGCCCAGAGCCGGTCGTCCGGCACCGGCACGCGGCCGAGATTGGGCTCGATCGTGCAGAACGGATAGTTGGCGGCGGCCGCCGCCGCCGTGTTGGTGAGCGCGTTGAAAAGCGTCGACTTGCCGACGTTCGGCAAGCCGACGATACCGCAATTGAAGCCCATGTCGTCGAGCGATCGGTCAGCCGGCCTCGGCCGAGGCGCGCGGCTTGGGTTCTTCCCTGGGGCGGGTGAGCAGCGCGATCTTGTTCATCGCACCCGCATCGTCACCGGCGGCGATCAGAGGTGCGGCGGCGGCCAGGGCATCGAGCAGGGGCAAGAGCCAGGCCTTGTCGTCCGCGCTGAAGTCGCCAAGCACGTGGCCCAGCACCTGCTCCTTGTGCCCGGGGTGGCCGATCCCGATGCGCACGCGGCGAAAGTCGGTGGTGCCCAGCTGCTCGGCGAGCGAGCGCAGGCCGTTGTGGCCCGCAACACCGCCGCCCGTCTTGATCCGCACCTTGCCGGGCGCGAGGTCGAGCTCGTCGTGGAAGGCCACGATCTCGGAGGGCGCGAGCTTGAAGAACTGC
>CAZXYL010000820.1:0-2814 GCA_964644915.1 uncultured Geminicoccaceae bacterium | reverse complement strand
GGGCAGGTCGTGCTCTCGGGCTCGATCACCACCTCGTCCCGCGGCAGGTGCCTGGGCAACGCCCCGCGATTGGCACGGCGCTGCTGCCGGCGCGCCGCTTGCAGCGGCACGTCGGTCGGCTCCGCCTCGGCCTCGGCCAGCGCCTGCTCGAGGTCTTCGAGCGCGAGCTGCAGCTGATCGGGGTGGGCCGCCTTCTCGGAGCGCCGCCCGAACAGGGCCCGCTGCAGCTCCTTGATGATCGCCCGCAGCTGCTCGTTGTGCCCGGCCAGCTTGGCCGCCGTCGCCCGTTCGGCCAGGAGCAGCGCCTTGAGCGTCGCCATGTCGTCGGGCAGCGGGGCGGCTTCGGCGGGTTCCGTCGATGGGCTCATGGGGGCAGTGGATCACATCCCCGGCCTCCTGTAATCCACTGATAACGCTGGTGATTCACTCTGTCGCAGGGGTCATTGCGCGAGCTCCGGCCGGGCCACCCGCCGGCTATGCACGCGCTTCCAGTCGAGCCCCTCGAACAAGGCGCCGAGCTGGCCCGGCGACAGCCGCATCACCCCGTCCGCGATCCGCGGCCAGACGAACCTGGCCTGGTCGAGCCGCTTGTAGATCAGGGTCAGTCCGCTGCCGTCCCAGACCAAAAGCTTGACCCGGTCGGCGCGCTTGGCGCGGAACACGAACACCGCGCCGCCGAAGGGATCGAGACGCAGCTGCTGCTGCACCACGGCGGCGAGGCCATCCATCCCCTTCCGGAAGTCGACCGGCCGGGTCGCGACGAAGATCCGAAGCGGCCCGCCGGGCAGGATCACGCCAGCGCCTTCACGGCGCGCAGCACCTTGGCCAGCAGCCTGCCGTCGACCGCGGGCGGCACCCGCACGACCACATCTGCGAGCGCGACCTCGATGATGCCGGCAGGCGGGGCCGAATCCGCGACGGACGGCGCTTCGCCTGCGGTCCGGACCACCGGCACGAACGCCAGCTCCTCGGTCGGCAGCACCAGGCGCCCCTGCCTCGCCTGGTGGCGCCACGCGAACAGCTGCTGCGGCCGTAGATCGTAGCGCCGCGCCACATCCGAGATCACCACCCCTGGCGCCAGGCTCTCGGCCACGATCCGCGCCTTGGCCTCATCGCTCCACCGCCGCCGGCCCAACGCCCCGGTGATCACCTCGAGCCGCCGGACCTCACGGACCTCAGGGTCAAGTCTACGGTCAAAAGCTGACATGCAACGATCCCCACAGAGGACCGTCACTGTCGCCGATCACGCCGCCCTTGGGCAGGTGGGGGCGGCACACCGCTTACCCTTTTCCGGTCTCCATGGCCTCATCTCCGCTCAATGAAGCTCGTGATATTGCGAATCCGGCATCTGAGATCTACACCGGAGCGTGGGTGCGGCGTTTGTCCACCGCTGGTGGCTTCCTCGGCAAGACAGCGTCGAGCCTCCAGCGGATCCATTGATATAGATTTAGCAGCCACTCAACGTGCAACCGGCTGAATTCAAAGGAAAACACTCGCCACCGCTGATCGCGATGGAGACGCGACGGCACGGCGCCAATAGGCCGCATCGAGGCTTCGGCGTGCAGCCAATTGGCGCCACCGACGCGCCAGGACGCGCCACCTGACGCCATCCCAACCCGTGCGGGTCCGAAATGCTCGACCTCGGACTCGGATCCGCGCCCGCAGCTTCTCGCACCGAATGGCAGCCGCAATATCGTCGAGCACTCGAACCAGACGAGCCGCTCGATGCCATACCGGCGCGTGAAGCCGGGCATGGCGCCGCACCGGTGTTCCCACACCCGGCGAACCAGCTCCCCGGTCACGCCGATGTAACGTGAAATGGGGTCCTCGGGCCTGGCCCGCCCCCTTCCTGTCGCCCTCGGGCTCGGCCCGGGAACCCGAGCGTACCCTCACGCCGCGATCTCGTCGTACGGGTCGCGCCCGACGGCCGCCCGCTGAAATCGGTGCTGCTACCGCACGACGGTCATCGACGCGGTCGAGGAGAACGTGAACGTCGCCGCATCGAAGACCGGGGTCACCGGCGTGAAGGTGTGCTGGAGCTGCACGGTGACGTTGCCGCCGGGGCTGTTGTCGGGGTCCCAGCTCACCGCGGCCGTGGTCGCATAGAGATCGGCGAGTTGCACGGCCATGGCCTCGAGGTCCGCCTTGGTGGCGGCGGCGGCGCTGGCCTTGCCGCGCACGGAGGCGAAGCGGGCGGTTTCCTTGGCCGCGTGATTGAGCGAGGCCTGCGCCGAGACCGCCCGACCTATCTCCACGGCGCCCAGGGTGAGCAGGAGCACGGCGGGGATGGCGAGCGCGAACTCGACGGCGGACGCGCCCCGCCGGTCGAGCAGGAGCCGACGCCGATGGAGAGCCTTGTTCCGGCACCAGGTGATCATGACGACCTCGATCAGCGCACGCGCACCACGGTTTCGCCCTGGACGCTGACCTGGCCACCGCTCGCCCAGGGATAGGGCAAGGTCAGCGGCATGCCGCGGGTGAGCGTCACCTGGACGAAGCGGCCGGGCAGCTCACCACCCGGGCAGGTATCGGAGCAGGCGAGGGGCGCACCGGCGGTGCAGGCGCAAAAGGCCGTGGCAGCGGCCGAAACCGGAAGCGCCCCGATCTCCTGCGAGGTCAGGCCATGACCGACGTACTCTTCCAAGGCCACCTGCTCCACCTGGGCCATGTCGCTCCAGCCCGCCGGGTCGTAGAGCACCTGCTGCGCGCCGGCACGGGCGGCGCCGTTCAGCCGCGCGCCCTCGACGTAGGCGCTGCCGTAGTCGAAGGCGGCGAACGTCACCAGGACCAGGATGGGCATGGTCCCGGCGAACT
>CAZXYL010000819.1:0-3215 GCA_964644915.1 uncultured Geminicoccaceae bacterium | reverse complement strand
AGCACCGTGGCTCCTGGTCGCAGCCGTGCCGGTGATCGTGGTGATTCTCGCCTTCAACTTCCTGGGCGACGGGTTGCGAGACGCTGCCGACCCCTATGGTTGAGCCGATCCTCTCCGTGCGCGACCTGAGGACCTGGTTCCGCCAGGACGAGGGCATCGTGCGCGCGGTCGACGGCGCCTCCTTCGATCTCGAGCCCGGGCGCACGCTCGGCATCGTGGGCGAGAGCGGCTGCGGCAAGAGCGTCACCGCGCGCTCGATCCTGCGCATCGTCGAGCGCCCGGGCCGGGTCGAGAGCGGCCAGATCCTCCTGCGACGCGCGGACGGCAAGGTGGTGGACCTCGCGAAGCTCGACGGCCAGGGGCGCGAGATGCGCGCGATCCGCGGCGGCGAGATCGGCTACGTCTTCCAGGAGCCGATGAGCTCGCTGTCCGCCTTCCACACCATCGGCAACCAGCTCCTCGAGGCGATCCGGCTGCACGCGGACCTCTCCAAACGCGCCGCGCGGGAGCGCGCGATCGAGCTCCTGCGCCTGGTCGGCATCCCGCGTCCGGTCGAGCGGGTCGACAGCTACTCGTTCGAGCTGTCGGGCGGGCTGCGCCAGCGGGTCATGATCGCGCTGGCGCTCGCGGCCGAGCCCCGTATCCTGATCGCCGACGAGCCGACCACGGCGCTGGACGTCACCACCCAGGCGCAGATCCTCGATCTCATCCGCCGGCTCCAGGCGGAGCGCGATCTCGCCGTGATCCTGATCACCCACGATATGGGCGTGATCGCCGAGATGACCGACGACGTCGTGGTGATGTATCTCGGCCACGACGTCGAGCGGGGCCCGGTGGATGCGATCTTCCATCAGCCGGCGCATCCCTACACCCGCTCGCTCCTGCGCTCGATCCCGAGCGTGCTGGCGGCGCCCCGCTCGCGTCTTCTGACCATCGAGGGCTCGATCCCGCACCCCTACAACCGGCCGGCGGGCTGCCCCTTTCATCCCCGCTGCCCCGATGCCATGGCGGGCCTGTGCGATCGCGAGTGGCCGGGTGCCGTCGCCCTGGGCGAGCGGCGCGAGGTCAGCTGTTTTCTCTACAAGCCGGACGCATCCGCCGCGACGGCCCCCGTGCCCACGCTCCTGGAGCGGATGGCGTGAGTTCCGAGGCGCCGACCATCCTGGAGGTCGAGGCCCTCAAGAAGTGGTTCCCGATCCGCCGCGGGCTCCTGCGCCGGGTGGTCGGACATGTGCGCGCCGTGGACGACGTGAGCTTCACGATCGCGCGCGGCGAGACCGTCTCGTTGGTCGGGGAATCCGGCTGCGGCAAGACCACGACCTCGCGCTGCATTTTGCGGGCAGTGACGCCGACCGCGGGCGCCATCCGCTTTCGCACCGACAGGGGCCACCAGGTCGACGTCGCCGTCCTGCCCAAGCCGGAGCTGCGGCCGCTCCGGCGGCAGATGCAGATGATTTTCCAGGACCCGTTCTCCTCGCTCAACCCGCGCATGACGATCACCGACATCATCGCCGAGCCCCTGCTGGTGAACGGCGTGCGCGATCTCGAGGAGCGGAGGCGACGGGTACGCGAGCTGCTCGACCTGGTCCAGCTGCCCGCGGCGTACATGAACCGCTTCCCGCACGCCTTCTCCGGCGGCCAGCGGCAGCGCATCGGCATTGCCCGCGCGCTGGCGCTCAATCCCGCGCTGATCGTCGCCGACGAGCCGGTCTCGGCGCTCGACGTCTCGGTCCAGGCGCAGATCGTCAACCTCCTGCTCGACCTGCAGGATCGGCTCGGGCTCTCGTATCTCTTCGTCGCCCACGATCTCTCGGTCGTCAAACACGTGAGCGATCGGGTCGCGGTGATGTACGTCGGCAGGATCGTCGAGCTCGCACCCACGGCGCAGCTGTTCACGCGGCCGCGCCATCCCTACACCGAGGCGCTGCTTTCGGCCGTGCCGGTGCCGGACCCGCGGCAGCGCCGGCAGCGCATCGTGCCTCCCGGCGAGGTCGCCGATCCCGCCAATCCGCCGCCCGGCTGCCACTTCCATCCGCGCTGCCGTTACGCCATCGAGCGCTGCAAGACAGAGGCGCCGGCGCTACGCGAGTTCGGAAGCGGGCATATCGCCCGCTGCCATCGCGCCGAGGAGCTCGTGCTCGCCGGCGTGCAGGCGGGCGGCGAGATGCGGCCCGCTCGGGCGACCCATTGAGGAGGAGGGCGTAAATGCCAGGCGAAGGGGTCCGCGTCTTCTTCGAACCCAAGATCCCGCTCCACGAGCCCGATCTTTATGCGTTCGAGCGTCTCGACGAGGGGATGCCGGCCGAGGCGGCGCGCGGGCCGGCGGCGCTGGAGCGCTACCGCGAGGACGGCTTCCTCATGGTGCGCGGGCTCTTGTCGCTGGAGGTGGTGCGGGCTGCGCGCGCGGAACTGGAAGCGATGGCGCAAGCCGGCGACCCTGGCTGCGCGATGATCTGGTACGAAGGCGCCCTGCGCGATCACCTGGCGCTCGAACCGAGCCGGGATCGCGAGATCGACGGGCGCGTGAGCGGCGTGGGCTTCCACGCCGGCCAGCAGGACAGCTGCCTGCCCGACCTCGATCCCGTGCTGCGCGCGCGTTTCGTGCGCAAGTTCATGGGCTTCGTCGACCGCCAGCCGGCGCTCACCGCTCTCGCCCGCCACCCGGATCTCCTTGCCCTGGTCGAGCGGCTGGTCGGCCCCGGGCCGGAGCTGTTCCAGGACATGGCGCTGGTCAAGCCTGCCCAGGGCCGCGAGAAGCCCTGGCACCAGGACCACGCCTACTTCAACGTCGCCCTCGATACGCCGATCGTGGGCGTCTGGATCCCGATGGGCAAGGTCACGCCCGGGAACGGCTGCATGCACCTGCTCGCGGGCGGCCACAAAGGCGGCCCGCGCATCCATTTCAAGCGCCGCGACTGGCAGATCTGCGACACGGACGTGGACCTGACCGGCCGGGTCGCCGTGCCGATGGAAGCCAGCGACGTGCTCTTCTTCGACGGCAAGCTGCCGCACGGCACGCCCATCAACCGCACCGAGGACTTCCGCTGGGCGGTCCAGTACCACTTCCGGCCAGCGGCGGCCGAGATGGTCGACGACGACGCGCGCCTCGCCGCCTTCGGCAGCGAGGGTAAGGACGTCACCTGCTGAAGCGGCTCGCCCGCCCGGCCGGCTTGCCCACCTCGACGAACGGCGCGCCGAGTGGCGCGTTCAGCCGG
>CAZXYL010000818.1:0-2224 GCA_964644915.1 uncultured Geminicoccaceae bacterium | reverse complement strand
GCCGAGATGGCGGTCGCGACCGCGATCGTGACCGCGAACTGGCGGAAGAACTGGCCCGAGATCCCGGTGATGAACGCGGCCGGGATGAACACCGCCGCGAGCACCAGCGCGATCGCGATCAAGGCGCCGCCGACCTCGTCCATGGTGCGATGCGCCGCCTCCTTCGGGCTCATGCCGAGCGCCAGGTTGCGCTCGACGTTCTCGACCACGACGATCGCGTCGTCGACCACGATCCCGATCGCGAGCACGAGGCCGAACAGGGACAGGGTGTTGAGCGAGAAGCCGAAGGCCGCAAGCGCCGCGAAGGTGCCGATCAGCGAGATCGGGATCGCCACGATCGGGATGATCGCCGCCCGCCAGGTCTGCAGGAACAGCACCACGACGATCACGACCAGGAGGATCGCCTCGAAGATCGTCTTGATCACCTCGTCGACCGATTCGGCGATGAACTCGGTCGGGTTGTAGACGACGTCGTAGCGCAGCCCGCTCGGGAAGCCCTCGGCCAGCTCCGCCATAGTGGCGAGAACATTCTCTGCGGTTGCGAGCGCGTTCGAGCCGGGCCGCTGGAAGATCAGGAGCGGCACGGCGGGCCGCTCGTCGAGGTAGCCGTTGGCGCTGTAGTCCTGGGCGCCGAGCTCGACCCGCGCTATGTCGGCGATCCGGGTGACCCGCCCGTCCGGGTCGGTCTTGACCACGATGCGCTGGAACGCCCGCGGGTCCTCGAGCCGGCCCTGGGTCTCGACGTTGAGCTGGAACGCGCCCGGCGTCGTCACCGGCGGCTGGTTGATGACGCCCGAGGCGACCTGCACGTTCTGCGCGCGCAGCGCCGCCACCACCTCGCCCGCGGTCAGGTTGCGCGCCGCGACCTTCTCGGGATCGAGCCAGATCCGCATCGCGTAGTCGCGCGCGCCGAACACCCGCACGTCGCCCACGCCGTCGAGCCGCGCGAGCACGTCGCGCACCTGCAGGGTGGCGTAGTTCGAGATGTAGAGCTGGTCGCGGGTCTCGTCGGGCGAGCTGAGGTGGATCACCATCAGCATGTCGGGCGAGTTCTTGCGCACGGTCACGCCGCTGCGGCGTACCGGCTCCGGCAGGCGCGGCTCGGCGATCGCGACCCGGTTCTGCACCAGGACCTGCGCCGCATCGAGGTCGGTCCCGAGGGCGAAGGTGACGGTGAGCTGCAGCTGACCGTCGCCGGTCGACTGCGAGACCATGTAGAGCATGTCGTCGACGCCGTTGATCTCCTGCTCGAGCGGCGTCGCCACCGTGTCGCTCACCACCTCGGCCGAGGCACCCGGGTAGCTGGCGTTCACCTGGATGGTGGGCGGCGCGATTTCCGGATATTGCGCGACCGGCAGGATGAGATAGGCCGCGGCGCCGATCAGGACGATGAAGATCGAGACGACCGTCGCGAAGATCGGCCGGTCGACGAAGAAGTGGGTGAAGCCCATGGCGAGCGTCCCGCTCAGCCCGGCGCTGCCGCCGGCTCGGGTCCCGCGATCGTGCCGGGCTGCGGGTCGACCCGAGCGCCCGGGCGCACGCGCATCAAACCGTTGATGACGATCCGGTCCTCGGGCTCCAGCCCATCCCTGACGATGCGCAGGCCGCCGGCATAGCTCGGCCCGGGCCGGATCACGCGCGGTTCGACCACGCCCTCGCCGTTCACGGTCATGACCACCTTGTTCGACTGGTCGGCCACGATCGCGCTGTCCGGGATCAGGATCGCCTGGTACTCGGGCGAGCCGGGCAGGCGCAGGCGGCCGAACTGACCGGGCGTGATGAAGTGGTCGGCATTGGGCAGCTCCGCCCGGGCACGGATCGTGCCGGCCGAGGCGTCGACCCGGTTGTCGACGAAGTTCATGGTGCCCTGGCGGGGCCAGGTCTCGCCGTCGGGCTCGTCGGGCAGGCGCGCCTGGATGAGGGTCGAGTTGTCCCGGGCCGACGGCAGCAGGCCCTCCAGCACCGCCCGCTGGTAGCCCAGGAAGTCGGTCTCGCTCATGTCGAACACGAAATGGATCGGGTCGAGCGCCACGATGGTCGTGAGCAGGGTCGCGTTGGGATCGCCGGTCACCAGGTTGCCGACGTCGACCCGACGATCCGAGATGCGCCCGCCGATGGGTGCGCGCACCTCCGTGAACCCGAGGTCGAGCTCGGCCTCGCGCAGTGCGGCGTCGGCCATATCGACCGCCGCCTCGGCGACCAGCTTCTCCTGCAGCCGCTGGTC
>CAZXYL010000817.1:0-4271 GCA_964644915.1 uncultured Geminicoccaceae bacterium | reverse complement strand
CCGCATTGTGAAGCAGTTCACAGTTTGTGACCTGGCTTGCGCCTATCATATCGTCGCCATGGGTAGAGTAACGATCCGGGTTCTGGGCTGCGGTGACGCTTTCGGTAGTGGCGGCCGCCTGCAGACGTGCTTCTTCGTGTCATCGCCGAAGGGTGGCTTCCTGATCGACTGTGGCGCCACGGCGCTCGTCGGTATGCACCGCTTCGGAGTCGATCCGGGCGCTGTCGAGACCATTGTCCTGAGCCACCTGCACGGCGACCACTTCGGGGGCCTGCCTTTCGTGCTGCTGCATGCGCACTTCGCGGGTGAGCGCACCCGGCCGCTGACCATCGCCGGACCGCCAGGCACGCAGGCTCGGGTCGAGACGGCTCTGGACGTGCTCTTTCCCGGATCGGCGTCGATCAAGTGGCGCTTCCCGCTCGAGTTCGTGGAGATCTCGCCCGGCCACCCGCGCGAGATCGGCGGGGTGAGCGTGCGGGCGTACGAGGTCGTCCATTCGAGCGAAGCCGGCTCGCTCGGGCTGCGCCTGCGCTGCGAGGGCAAGGAGATCGCCTATTCGGGCGACACTCGCTGGACCGAGAGCCTGGTCCCTCTGGCCGACGGCGCCGACCTCTTCATCGTCGAATGCTACGCGTTCGATCAGGACATCCCCGCCCATCTGAACTATCGGACCCTGCTCGCGCACCGTGCACAGCTCCGCGCCAGGCGCCTGCTGCTGACGCACATGAGCGAGGCCATGCTGGCGCGGCTGGACGAACTGGAGCTCGATGCCGCCGAGGACGGCATGCTGATCGAGCTCTAGCCCGTGCCGGCCAGGGCGCGCGACTGCTCTCCTGCCGTTGTCGAGGCAGCGGCGCGACCTTAGATTGCGCCCATGCGCTGGGCTGCACCCTTGATCCCCGGTCGTCTCCTGCGCCGGTACAAGCGCTTTCTCGCCGACATCGTTCTCGACGGCGGTGAGGAGACGACCGTGCATTGCCCGAATCCAGGCCGGATGCTGGGCTTGAACGAGACCGGTCTGCGCGTCTGGCTGTCCCGGGCGCCGGGGCGAAAGCGCCGCCTGCCGCTGACGCTCGAGCTGGTCGAGGCGGATGGCGGCCTGGTCGGCATCAACACCCTCCACCCCAACCGCCTGGTCGAGGAAGCGGTCCGCGCGGGCGACATCCCGGAACTCGCACACTACGACCTGATCCGGCGCGAGGTCGCCTATGGCGAGGGCTGCCGGATCGACCTCCTGCTGCGCGGCGACGGCCGGCCGGATTGCTATGTCGAGGTCAAGAACGTACATCTGAGGCGTACCGGTGGAGCCGAGTTCCCCGATGCGGTCACCGCCCGAGGTGCCAGGCACCTGCGCGAGCTGGCGAAGCGAGTCGCGGCCGGGCAGCGCGCGGTGCTCGTCTATGTGGTGCAGCGCACCGACTGCCCCGACTTCGCCGTCGCGGCGGACATCGACCCCACCTATGCGGCGGCATTTCGCGCCGCGCTCGCCGCGGGCGTCGAGGCCCTCTGTCACGACTGCCGGATCAGCCTCGACGAGCTGCGCCTGGCCGGGCCCCTGCCGATCCTGACATGATTTTGGTTGAGACCCCACGATGCACGATCAGCTCCAGCTCGCCGACCGCCCCGCCCAGGAGGCGCAGGTCCCGCTGCACGACGCGGCGGCGTTCGCCGGCATGCACCGTGCGGGCCGGCTGGCGGCCGACGTGCTCGACATGATCACGGAGCACGTCCAGCCGGGCGTGCGGACCGGCGATTTGGACCGGCTGTGCTACGAATTCATCCGCGATCATGGCGCCATGCCGGCCCCGCTCAACTACCGCGGCTATCCCAAGTCGATCTGTACCTCGATCAACCATGAGGTGTGCCACGGCATCCCTGGCGAGCGCAGGCTCCAGCACGGCGACATCATGAACATCGACGTCACCGTGATCCTGGACGGCTGGCACGGCGACACCAGCC
This sequence comes from uncultured Geminicoccaceae bacterium, assembly GCA_964644915.1. GTDB lineage: Bacteria > Pseudomonadota > Alphaproteobacteria > Geminicoccales > Geminicoccaceae > CAZXYL01. The sequence goes on along the minus strand of CAZXYL010000817.1, from coordinate 2,312 downwards.
GCATGTTCTTCGCCGGCACGCCACCACTGAGGGCGCGCCGCCTGTGCCAGGTCACGTTCGAGTCGCTCTGGCGCGGCATTCGCGCCGTCCGGGCCGGCGCCACGCTCGGCGACGTCGGCCATGCCATCCAGAGCTATGCCGAGAGCCAACGCTGCTCGGTGGTGCGCGACTACTGCGGCCACGGCATCGGCCGCGTCTTCCACGACGCGCCCTCGGTGCTGCACTACGGCAACCCGGGCGAAGGGCTGCTCCTGCGACCCGGCATGATCTTCACCATCGAGCCGATGATCAACCTCGGCACCTGGGAGGTGAAGCTCAAGAAGGACGGCTGGACCGTGATCACGCGCGATCGTCAGCTCTCCGCTCAGTTCGAGCACACCGTCGGCGTCACGGACGGCGGCTGCGAGATCTTCACGCTCTCGCCGGCCGGGCTCAACCACCCGCCCTGGTAGGCACAGTCGATCCACGCCCCGCTGCCCTTCCCTCCCGCGTGACGAATGCCGGCACTGCTGGTAATCTGAACGCTGGGCGGCAGTGGGGAGACAGGTCGTGCAACTCATCGTTTGCTGCGACGGGACGTGGAACGATCCGGAGGACAGCACCCACATCCACCGCATCTGCGAGGCGGGCCGGGCCGCATTCCCGGGCGCCGAGAACGTCTACTACGGCAAGGGCGTGGGCCTCGAGCGCGGCAAGCGGCTGAGCGGCGGCGCGCTCGGCCGGGGTCTCTCGGAGAACGTGCGCGAGGCCTATCAGTGGCTGATGCGCCGCTACACCGACGGCGACGAGCTCTACGTCTTCGGCTTCTCGCGCGGCGCGTATACCGCCCGCTCGCTCGCCGGCTTCATGAACTACGCCGGCCTTCTCCAGCCCGGCAACGAGGGCGAGGTCGAGGAGGCCTACAAGGCCTACCGCTTCCGCCAGCAGGAGCGCGTGAAGTCACGCTTCCACGACAGTGCGGCGCGGGCGCAAAGCCGCCAGGTGCGCATCCATTTCCTCGGCGTGTTCGATACCGTGGGCGCGCTCGGCCTGCCCATCGACTGGGTCAAGGGCATCACCGAGGATCTGCCGCACGTGAACCTGCAGTTCCACGACACCCGGCTGTGCGGCAACGTCGATGTCGCGTGCCACGCGATCGCCATCGACGAGCGGCGCGGGCCCTACGAGCCGACCTGGTGGGAGGCGCCGGAGCCGGGCGCAGCGCAGCCGGAGAAGGTGTTGCAGGTGTGGTTCGCGGGCGTGCACTCCGACATCGGTGGCGGCTATCCGGACAAGTCCCTGGCGGAGGTGGCGCTCGGGTGGATACTCGAGCAGGCGCTGGACGCTCGGCTCGACCTCACGTCCATGCCGGGCTGGCCGGTCAAGGGTGATCCGGCCGGGGCGCTGCACGATTCCTTCTCGCTCGGCTGGCGGTTCATCCATCGTCTGCCCTCGGTCGATCCCTACCGGCGACCGATCGGCGCCGCGCAACGTGACGAGCGCCGCCTGCCTCCGGTGCCGGGCGAGATGCTGCACTGGTCGGTCGTGGACCGCATCCAGGGTGAGGCCGCGACGCGCCTCGGCGGGCGCGCCTACGCACCGCCGTCACTGGTCCAGAACGGCGCGCTCCGGCAGCTCGATCTGCCGATCTTTCGCGATCGGGCGGAGCGGCGCGTGCGCGAGGACCGGCCGGCCACGATCGACGAGGGCACGCCCGTGATCCTGATCGACCGGTCGCCCTCGGGCGCCCGGATCCGCGTCGAGGGCGCGCTACCCCTGCTGCCGCAGGTCAGGCTGCAGGTGGACGGTGAGGAGCGGCGCTACGAGGTGCGCTGGCGGCGCGGGCGCGAGCTCGGGTTGCGGGTCGCGGGGTGATCCGCTCGCCAGGTCCGGGAGCGGATCAGCTTTCCATCTTGAGGGCGGCGAGGAAGGCCTCCTGCGGGATCTCGATCTTGCCGACCTGGCGCATGCGCTTCTTGCCTTCCTTCTGCTTCTCCAGGAGCTTGCGCTTGCGCGTGACGTCGCCGCCGTAGCACTTGGCGGTGACGTCCTTGCGGAAGGCCTTGACCGTCTCGCGGGCGATGATCTTGCCGCCGATCGCCGCCTGGATCGCGACCTGGTACATCTGCCGCGGGATCAGGTCCTTGAGGCGCTGGCACAGCGCACGCCCGCGCGCCTCGGCCATCGAGCGGTGCACGATGAGCGAGAGCGAATCCACCGGATCGCCGTTGATCAGGATCGAGAGCTTGACCAGATCCGAGGGCGCGTAGCCGTCGAGGTGGTAGTCGAAGCTCGCATAGCCGCGCGAATAGGACTTCAGCCGGTCGTAGAAG